>QMPS01000012.1 GCA_003648675.1 Aquificota bacterium | reverse complement strand
TCCCAGAGGGGATGGTTATAGAAACCGTCTCTAACCGCCTCCTCGGGAAAGGCCTTGTAAAACTCCTCTTTAGAAAAGCCGAAGGGGTAATGAGAACAGAACTCCACCACCAAACGATAGGCCCGGTTCAACTCAGCCAGGTCCCGGTAATTCCCCTCCTTCACCCGTCTCCTGTAAACCTCCTTCACCCCTTCCAGACTGGTACCTGGGGGGACCCCAAGCAGTTCCACCGCTTCCCTAAATTCAGAATATTTCAATCTTCCCCACCTTCTCCAGAGAGAGTCCCTTCTCTCTCACAAAATTATCGGCCATCTCCTGGACAGTCCTTACCACCTCCTCACTCTTTCTCCTAGAGGTGACCCGCCATGAAAGGGTCCTCACCCCGTCCAGCTCCTCGTCACCCTCCCACGGCCCATTGGACAAGGGAAAAGAAAAGCCCGGCGTGGTGTAGCCCGCCACCTGGTTCACCCTATCTATACCCTGGACAGCCTCCAAAAGCCGCCCGTCGCAGGTGTCCAGTCTTTCACACCTCCTCACCGATGCTAAAGCAGCATGGAAACCGAGATCCCTCAGAGGCTGGTCAAAGACCTTGTTATAGACATATCTGTTGGCCAGCTCCAGGGACTGGAGATTCACCCTCAAGATGGGAAGAGGCACGTCCTTCAAAAGCCTAGCGGTCCACTCCCTTCTGGGTTCGTCCAAGTTGTGAATCTCAGCCAAGACCAGCTCCGACAAATGACCACCCGCCTCCCAGACCTTTTCCAAATACCCCCTGGCTTCCTCTCCCCTCTCGTCGTTCCTGAGAGCCACCAACACCAATGAGGTCTCCACGTAAATCATAGGTCATATCCTTCCCTTGGACAGACAGTATCTGCCCAAAGCCTTTCCTAGGGACGCGTACTCTGCAGTTGGAGGTAGATAAACCAATGGGAAAGCATCCCATACCTTCAAGGCGCCGTCCTGCCAAAGATCTTCGTCCACATGGGCCGCCACCACCTTACCCAAAAAGTAGGTGTGAGAGCCCAAGTCCAGGGCGTGAGTCACAACGCACTCCAAATTCACGGGGCACTCCTTAATGAGGGGAACACCAGTCGCTTCGCCCTCGAAAGGCGTGAAACCGCATCTCTCAAACTTGTCCACCTTCTTGCCCGAAGCCACCCCACAAAAGTCTACCTTCTCTAAATCCTCTCTACTGGGGAAGTTGACACCAAACTCCCTGGAAGCAGCAACAATGTCATGAGAGTAACGCCCTGGCCTGATAGCCACCCCCACCATTGGTGGCTCGGAGCAAGCCACCCCTGTCCAGGCAATTGTGATGATATTGGGTTTCTCACCTTCCCGGGCGCAGGTAACAAGAACCACCGGCGCAGGATAAAACAGGGAAACCTCTGGTTCCACCCTCTTTTTAGACATGTCGTCCCCCTCTCTAAGCTGATTCCTCTAGTCTCACAATTTAACTATAACTATGCCTTGAAGGAGGAAGCAAGGAGGCAACCAAAAGTAAAATAAAACCATCCCATGGCGTTTCCGCCCCTTGCTCCCCTAATCCCCAACCTGCAGAGACAGCTTCCCTTTTCACATAGGTTGAGATAGAGAAAGACGCCATGGAAGAATTCCTGGTTGATGAGTTGTGCCGATTGGTGGCCATTCCCAGTGTCTCGGGAGAGGAAGGCCAAGTCCTGGGCTATCTGGAAGACTTTATCGCTGGTCTGGGAATCCCCGCCCTGCGCCAGAGGGTAGAGAACCAGTGGTACAACATTCTGGTGAACCACCGGAAGGGAAACTGTCTCATCCTGTCCGCCCACGTGGACACCGTGCCTCCCTTGGATGGTCTCCCCCCCCAACCCCGGGTGGAAGAAGAGGCCGTATGGGGACTGGGGGCCTGTGACGATAAGGCAGGAGTGGCAATTCTCATAGGCCTCTTGGTGAGGTTTGCAGGAGAACTGGAAAGACTACCTGTCACCTTCGCCTTCCTGGTGGACGAGGAAGACCAGGGAAAAGGCTCCGAAACTCTGGCCAAGGAAAAACTTCCCCCTTGGGGCATCGTCCTGGAACCCACAGATCTAAAAATCTGCTCCTGTGAAGCGGGTTCCTTGGAGGTCGAGTTCACCACCCTAGGGAAAATGGCTCACGGCAGCGAGGTAGAAGCGGGAGAAAACGCCATAGAGAAAGCCATAAAAATGGTAGATCTTCTAAAAGATCTCCACTTTTTGGGAGAGGAAGACCCACGCTTGGGAAAGTCCCTCATGAACATCCTTCTCTTCTCAGGAGGAGATGGCACCCTGCGCATTCCTCACCTCTGCCGAGTTTTACTGGACTTCAGAATCCTCCCCCACCAGAACATAGAAGAGGCCGCAGCCGAGATAGTCCAAACCTTGGAAAGGGAAAACGTGGATTACACCTTTAAAGATGTCTCCCTCCCCTTCCAAATAGATCCAAACTCCTGGATAGTGGAAGCCCTTGCCCAAGCCTTGGAGGAAACCACGGGACTCAAAGCCTCCTTGGGAGGCATGAAGAGCTGGACCGATGCTGCCCATTTATTGGAAGGGGGCACCCAAGCGGTGATCTTTGGCCCCGGGCACCTGCCCGCCTGCCACACCCCCCGGGAGAAGGTGGACATAGAAGAGCTCACCCTGGCCTACAAAACCCTGGAGAGACTTCTCGAGAAAATCATGGAAGGGGACGTTCCATCCTGATCCAATGCCCCACCTTTCCTCTCTCTCGAAAACCTAAGCGACGGTAAAATTCCTGGGCTTTTAGGTTCCTCTCACCCACCCACAGACCTACCTTACCCAGGCCCTCCTGTTGGAAATGCTCCAGTGCCTTCTCTATAAGGGCCTTACCCACTCCCTTCTCCCTAGCACCAGGAGCCACCACAATCTCGTGGATCTCACCTACGGGCTCTCCTTCCTCCAGCCACTGGGAGTCAGCCACTATGAAACCCAAAAGCCTCTGCCCTTCCACTGCCAGAAAGAAGGAGTGGGGAGCCCTCTTGAAGAGCCATCTCATGTAATGGCGCACATCCCTAGGACGAGTGTAGGCGTACTCCCCCAACCCCTGATAGGCATCCAAATAGAGGGCCACCAGATGATCCAGCCACGGGCCCAGTTCATCTATCCCCTTAACTTCCATAGCTCAACCCGGGAAATGGAGGCTCTCCAGATAGGTCTCCTGATACCCATCCCAAAGGGCGAGATCCATCACCTCCACATCCCCCACCAGTTTCTCAACCCTTTTCAGACAAGAACGAGACAAAGCCACCACCTCGGCTCCCAAGAGGGAAACGTTACCCAATGGAACAAGCCCCTTAACCTGGGAAGGAACCAGGCCCAGGATCACCAGATCCTCCAGGGGCAAAGAAGACCCAAAGGCCCCAGCCATGTAAAGGGTGAGTTCCCCTTCCAACACTTCTTCCATGGAAAGGAGCACACGCCAGGCACTAGCCACGGCAGCTTTGGCCAGCTGGACCTTCCTCACATCCTCCTGGGTCAAGGTGAGACCTCCTTCCAGAATGAGTCCTTCCTCGTTCCTCATCTCCCTCCAAAAAGGAGACAACTCCCCTCTCTCTTTTATCCTCCCAGTAGGCTCCAATACACCCTCACTCAGGAGTAAAGCCACCCAAGATAAACGCCCTGAGCCACAAAAGCCCCGGGATCAGCCCCCGTTCAAAGTGTGAAACGCCAGAGTTCCGTCCCCCTTCTCAACCCTGGTCACAGCTCCCGGAGAGAGGCCTATTCCCGATGTTATGCCCACCCCTTCAAAAGCTGGGCCTGCAGGGGCCGATGCAGCCCTCACTCCTCTATGGGTCACCAGGAGAACTTCAGCGTTGGTACCCAGATCCAAAGCCAAAGCAGGCCTCTCCGCCCCCATAAGGTCCAACACCAAAAGGAGAGCCGCCGCATCCCCCCCCAGAAACCTTCCCACCAAGGGCATGAAGTAGTGGGGCACAGGTTCCTCTTTCCACTCCCCACCCGGAAAGGGAGATTCAAAGGGATAACGGGCCAGAGAATCAACAGGATACCCTGCCAGGATGGTGTCCATGACCGCATTGCCCGCCACCACCAGATAAGAGGTCCCCTCCAGTTTGGGCAGAAGAAGATCCCAAAGAACTCGAACCATGTCCTCCCCTTTTCCCTCCAAAGAAGCCCCCATCCTGGAAACCACGTCACTTCCCCAGACTCTCTGGGGATTAGCCATAACCTCCACAGAAATCCGAGCCCCCTGGCAAACGTCCAGACGAGAGAGGGCCAGGGTGGTAGTACCCAGATCCAAGGCACAACAACAGGCCCCCTCCCGGGGGGGATGACCAGGGGAGACTAAACTCGCCAGATCCAGGAGGAAATCGTCGGGCACCACCGTCCTCTCCCCCAGAAGCTCCACCTCCGTGGACTTCTCCACCACGGCGCAGCAGGCCAGTCTCACCCCCTCCCCCAACTCAAAAGGAGAGAGGAGGCGCCTCTCGGCTGGAGTGGGGGGAGGGGGGTTCTTCAGAAACTTCACCTTACAACGGCCACACAGACCCTCTCCACCACAGGGAAAGGGAAAGTCTATGTTCTCCTTAGTGAGCAGATAACTGAGCTTCACTCCAGGGGTAGTCAGGGTCTCCCTGTCCAGGCCCCTCCATCTGACCCTGATCTCCATACCCCGGTATCCTCAGGCACTCATGGACTCCAAAAACTCTCTGTTACTTTTGGCTCCCCTCAGCTTGTTCAGAAGAAACTCCATGGCCTCCACGGGATTGAGGGTGGCCAAGAGCTTCCTGAGGATCCAGATACGATTGAGTTCAAACTGGGACAGAAGGAGCTCCTCCCTCCTGGTGCCTGACTTCTGAAGGTCTATGGCAGGGAAGATGCGCCTATCGGCCAGAGCCCGGATGAGATGAAGCTCCATGTTGCCCGTGCCCTTGAACTCCTCGAAGATCACATCATCCATGCGGCTGCCCGTCTCGATGAGGGCTGTAGCAATAATGGTGAGGCTTCCCCCCTCCTCAATGTTCCTGGCCGTGCCAAAGATCTTTTTGGGCTTGTCCAAGGCGTTAGCTTCAATGCCACCCGAGAGAACCCTGCCCGACGAAGGCACCAGAGCGTTATAAGCCCTAGTGAGACGGGTGATACTGTCCAGAAGGATCACCACATCTCTCTTGCACTCCACCAGCCTCTTGGCCTTCTCAATCACTATCTCTGCCACTTGAACATGACGTTGAGGGGGCTCATCGAAAGTGGAGCTCACCACCTCTCCTTTGACACTCCTCTGCATATCCGTCACCTCTTCGGGCCTCTCCCCTACCAGAAGGACTATAAGATAAATCTCGGGATGATTCGTGGTGACGGAGTTAGCAATATTTTGAAGTAACACTGTCTTACCCGTTCTAGGTGGAGCCACAATAAGTCCTCTCTGCCCCTTGCCTATGGGAGTGATGAGATCCATAACCCTCATAGAAAGGTTATCAGGGGCGGTTTCCAGAACTATCCTTTCATCGGGATACAGGGGAGTGAGATTGTCGAAGTGGATCCTCTCCCTAGCCACCTCGGGACTCTCAAAGTTTATAGCCTCCACTTTGAGGAGGGCAAAATACTTCTCTCCTTCCTTTGGAGGACGGATTTGTCCCGACACAGTGTCCCCGGTCTTGAGACCAAATCTCTTTATCTGGGAGGGGGACACATAGATATCATCGGGGCCAGGAAGATAGTTGTAGGTAGGAGACCTTAAAAAGCCAAAGCCATCCGGCAACACCTCCAGGACCCCTTCCCCGAAGAGGAGACCGTTCTTCTGAGCCTGTCCCTCCAAGATACGAAAGATGAGCTCCTGCTTCCTTAGACCGGAGGTCCCGGAAATCCCCAGCTCTTTGGCCAGCTTAACAAGCTGTGAGACGGTCATCCTTTTGAGTTCTTGGAGATTGAGACCCTCTACAGCGGTGGTTTCACTCCTTCCCATCTGAGCACCCCTTCTAATACCTAGACATGATTTGTCTCTCTAATTTTTTGGAAATTGACTGGCGGAGAGGGTGGGATTCGAACCCACGGACCCCTAAAAGGGGTCAGGTGATTTCGAGTCACCCGCCTTCGTCCACTCGGCCACCTCTCCCTTCTTTCTACCCCTAAGACCAGAGAAGAAGGACTTCAGCATCATGGAAGCCCTCTTCTCCAGCACCCCGGGATAGTAATTCACCCTATGATTAAACCGGGGATCGTCCAGAATGCGATACAAGGAAACCACAGCACCTGCTTTGGGATCCCTGGCTCCAAAAAAGAGGTAATCGATCCGAGACTGTATAATGGCCCCAACACACATAATACAAGGCTCCAAAGTAACAAATAGGCTGCAACCCGATAGTCTCCAATCTCCCAGCCTCTTAGAAGCTTCCCTTATGGCTAGGATCTCTGCATGGGCCGTGGGGTCCCCCAGGGTCTCACGAAGATTATGAGACCTAGCGATTATATTGTACTCGCTGTCCACCACAATAGCCCCCACCGGCACCTCGCCGAGAAAATAAGCCTTCTGTGCCTCCTCCAGGGCTTCTTCCATAAAGCTACACACTATCCTTTCATTGAAATAGACCTGCATCCTCTCCCTTGGATGGCGCGCCCAGAGGGAGTCGAACCCCCAACCCCGGGATCCGTAGTCCCGTGCTCTATCCAGTTGAGCTATGGGCGCGCATAAGAACTTGAAAGAACCAAAACTGTGAATGTTACGCGGGTAGAATATAAATTTACCTCCCCGCTATGTCAACATTTAATCCACTAAATGGGCCCCTTTAAGCAATTTTGTCCAGCCTCTCTCCTTTGCTCAGGGAGAGTTTCCCCTCTCTCAAAAGCCTCTCTAGGAGGTGGTCCAGTATCCCCACCTTCCTCCACCCCCTGGCCCTGAGGATACAACTGTCACAGTGCCCACAAGGCACCTCCCCTCCTTGATAACAAGAGAGAGACCAAGAATAGTCCGCTCCCAAGGAGAGGCCCAGAGCTATTATCTCCCCCTTAGTTAGACGGATCAAAGGGGCATGGATATGAAAGGGCCTACCTTCTACACCAGCCCTGGTTCAGGTTTATAGCCTTCTCCATGCATCTCAGGAATTCCTCCCGGCAGTCGGGATAGCCAGAAAAGTCCACTGCGTTCCAGCCTCCCACCAGATGGCCTATGCCCTTCACCTCGGCCCAAGCAACGGCCAAAGAGAGAAAAATACCATTCCTGAAGGGCACATAGGTGATAGGGATTCCCCCTTCAGTGGGTTCCCTGTCCAAAGGAACCTCAATGGAAGGATCGGTAAGGGCCGACCCCCCCACCTGAGAGAGATCCACTTCCAAAAAGGCGTGCTCCTTAACCCCTACCCTCTCCGCTATCTTCTTGGCCATCTCCACCTCCAGAAAGTGGCGCTGGCCGTAGAGAAAAGTAAGGGTATAGACCTCGTCAAACATCTCCCTGGCCCAGTAAAGGGCCGTAGTAGAATCCAACCCTCCTGAAAAGACGACTAACGCCCGCTTCATCGGAGAATCTCCCTGGAGAAAGACGGGGTCTCTTCTAAGGGATACACGGAAGGTTGTCAATCGCCCACTACTTTCCAGAGGATCTCAGATAGATCCTTTTGGCCATAGGGCTTACTGAGGTAGGCCAGAGCCCCCATTTCCCTTACAGCTTCTTCAAGATCCTTGTCCTTGTAACCTGAAGATATAATCACCTTGGGCCTGGGCTCCATCTTCATGAGTTTCTCCAAGGCCCTTATACCACCCATGCCGGGCATGTAAAGGTCCAAGAGAACGGCTACAATCTCCTTGCCCTCCTCCCTATATATCTCCAGGGCCTCCTCTCCCGAAGAAGCCTTAATAGGCTCGTATCCCAGCCTTGCCACCATAGCTGCCACAGAGTCCCTCACCATGGGCTCATCATCTACCACCAAAACCTTGCCCACGCCTTTCCTGCTGAAGAAGGTGTATACATCCTTCCCAGCCCTCTCCTCTTTAACCTCCGAAGCGGGAAGATACACTCTGAAAGTGGTTCCCTTCTCCACCTGGCTCTTCACTTCGATGGCTCCTCCATGGCTTTTGACGATGGAGTTGGTGATGGTCAACCCTAAACCCGTGCCTCGCTCCTTCTTGGTGGTGAAGAAAGGCTCAAATATCCTCTTCACCGTCTCCTCGTCCATACCGCATCCCGTATCGGAAACGGTGAGGACCACATAGTTCCCCGGAGGAAGATCCAAACGGGTATCTTCCTCCTCCAGAGTGATGTTTTCCGTCTTCAGCAACAACGTTCCGCCCTGAGTCATGGCGTCTCTGGCGTTGATACAGAGGTTGAGGAGGGCCTGGTGAATCTGAGCCGGATCAGCCATAACGAACTTGAGCTGGGGATCTAATTGCACATCCACCTCAATCATCTTAGGAAGGGTCTCTTTTAGAATCTTCGAAAGCTCCTTCACCAAAAGGTTCAGATCCAAAAGGCGCATCTGGTCTTCCCGGGCCCGGGCAAAATCCAGAAGCTGACTGGCCAGACCACTGCCTCTCTTCAAGGCCTCCAGACACATGTTGAGCCTCTCATAGACCTGGGAGTCCCTGGGCACTTCATCCAAGCAGAGCTCCACAAACCCCAAAACCCCAGACAGGATATTGTTGAAGTCGTGGGCTATCCCCCCCGCCAACACTCCAAGGGCCTCCATACGCTGCGCTTTGATAAGCTGTCGCTCCAGACTCTTCTCTTCTGACACATCACGAATCGTACCCCAGTAACCCCAGATACAATGGAGATCTCCCACCGAGAACCAGAACATGTCCACCACCACCTCTCCCCCTGAAACCCTCCTGAGGACAACCTCTGACTCCCTCACCTCTCCTCCGCTGGAAAGCTTCAGGAAAAGCTCCACAGAGGGGCATAAATCACCGAAAAAGTCCCTGCCCTGTAGTTCACCCTTGTCTTCACAACCCAGCAATCTCAAACCTTCCGGATTCACATCTCTTATCTTACCATCCTTATCAAGGAAGAAGATCCCCTCCATAGCTCCTTCAAAGAGACGCTGAAACTTCTCCTTCTCCAGCTTCAGCCTCTCCGTCATCCTCTCCTGCTCTCTCTCCTGTTCGCACAGCCTCTCCACCATGCGGTTGAAACCTCGGGACAGGGAAGAGAACTCCGCAGCCCCCTCCAAAGCCAGCCTCACCTCCAGGTCTCCCTGGAAAACCCGCGCAAAGGCCCCTTCCACCTCCCTGATCTTGCCCACCACTTCCCTATCCAAGAGGAAGGCCACCATAAAGAAGATGACAAACAGAACGGCAACACCGCCCAAACCCAGGCTGAGGCCGTAGCGGAGCATTGTCCTCATCTCCCTCTCCACGGAAAAGGTGACCCCCAATCCTCCTAAAACACTGCCCACCCTGGCTCCGGGATGACACCGGACGCAGGCAGACGTCACCCTGAGAGGAGTGACATAAACAGCAAATCTCTTTCCTTCACGCTCCACCAGGGTAAAAAACTCCTCATCCCCCTCAGCAAAACTCTCCAAGGCCTTCTTCTCCAGGGGATCTGGAGCGTTCTCTGGATTGATGGGATGGAAAGAAAAGAGCCTGTACCTCACACCTGACGAGTATTTTGTAAGCTCTTTGGTGACGAAGGCAGGCACCTGGAGGACAAACCTCTCTTCACCCTTTCTCACATACACGCCCCCGTGGCCACTCACCCACTCTCTGATGGTGAAAACCTGCTGAACAATGGTGGCTGCCTTGTTCTTCAAAAGGTAATAGGTAAGATTGTGCATATTCCTGTACAGAACACATCCACCTATCCCCAACACCACTAGCAGGACAGTAGAAACCAACAAAGCTCCTTTGACTCTCAGACTCATCTATTGTTCCTTCTCCTGGGCTCACAAGGAACGCTTATGACGAAAGTGGTTCCTTCGCTCTCTACACTCTCCACCCTTATGGCGCCCCCAAGGTTCTCCACCATCTGCTGAACCATGGAGAGACCCAAACCCGTTCCCCTCCCCGGAGGCTTGGTGGTGAAGAAGGGATCAAAGATGAAGCTCCTGATCCCCTGGGGTATTCCCGGCCCGTCATCGGACACCCTTATGATCAAGTCCCCTCCCTCCCTTCTCACCTCTACATCTATCCGTGAGCCCTTACCTGAATCTACGATAGCATCCCTGGCATTTCCCACCAGGTTTACCACTATCTCTTTGAGATAATGGGGAGGTAAGAAGAGGGGAGAAAGACTCTCTTCCACCCGCCACTCCAGGCGGACCCCTTCCTGCTCTAACCGCTTCTTTATATCCGGGAGGGTCCGGGAGAGTAGCTCTTCCACGTCCACCACCTCACACTCCGTCTCCCTGAGGGTGCTAGAGAAGAGCTGCAAGGCCCTCACAATCTCCGCCGCCCTCATAGAGGCGTCATAGATCCTATGCAAATCATTAGCCAAGGCAGGATTGCACT
>QMPS01000011.1 GCA_003648675.1 Aquificota bacterium | reverse complement strand
GCCCGATACACCGCCCCCTTTCACGTTCACTTTTATATCGAACTGCCCCTCGGTCCCTGTCAGGTTGAGGGGGTGAAAGATGAGGGCTCGGAGGGTTTCGCTGGGAAAATAGTTTTCTAGAGGTCTATTGTTGATAGTGGTCTCTCCTGTACCCGGCTTCATCCAGACCCGGGCTATGGCATTTTTTCTCTTGCCTACTCCGTGGTAGATCTCCGTGGACATCTATCTCCTCCTTAAAGTTCCAGCTTGACAGGTTTTTGGGCTTCGTGGGGATGGGTTTCACCTGGGTATATCTTCAGCTTTCTCAGGAGTCTACGCCCCAGGTTGTTCTTGGGTAACATGCCTTTGACTGCGTGTCTCAGGATCTCTTCAGGCCTCTTCTCTAAGAGGTCTTTAGCTCTCCTTACTTTGAGCCCTCCGGGATAACCCGAATGACGGTAGTAACACTTCTGCTCCCATTTTCTTCCCGTGAATCTCACCCGGGAGGCGTTAATGACCACCACGAAATCCCCTGTGTCCACATGGGGGGTGTAATGGGGCTTATGCTTGCCCATGAGGATCATAGCGATCCTGCTGGCCAAACGTCCCACCACTTTATCTTTGGCGTCCACCACGTACCACCGTCTCTCCACCTCTCCAGGCTTGGCCATGTAAGTCTTTGGTGTCCTCATCTCCTTGGCTCCTCAAGTAGTCGTCATCAAAGCACGGAGGATATATATAATCACCTTTACCCTGTCAAGGCTGGTGGCCATTGACACTTGGGGTGGGTAAGAATAAATTCACCCTCGTTTGAAGGAGGAAGAGTCTTTGATAGACATTGATAGAATCCGTAACTTCTCCATCATAGCCCACATAGACCACGGCAAATCTACCCTGGCCGACCGCCTTTTGGAATTTACAGGTACGGTGCCCAGCCACAAGATGCGGGAACAGTTCCTAGACAGGATGGACATAGAGCGGGAGCGGGGCATCACCATAAAGGCCCAGACGGTGCGCTTAAATTATAGGGCTCAGGATGGTGAGGAGTACATTCTGAACCTCATAGACACCCCAGGTCATGTGGATTTCACTTATGAGGTTTCCAGAAGCTTGGCGGCATGTGAAGGGGCTTTGCTTCTGGTGGATGCCAGCCAGGGCGTGGAGGCTCAGACCATTGCCAACGTCTATCTGGCCATGGAGCACAACCTGGAGATCATCCCTGTGATCAATAAGATAGATCTCCCCAGTGCTGATCCCGACAGGGTCTTGCTGGAGATTGAAGAGGTGATCGGGCTGGACACTGCCCATGCCATCCTCACCAGCGCCAAACTAGGGACGGGTACTCTGGAGGTGTTGGAAGCCATTGTGAAGAGGGTGCCTCCTCCCCAGGGTGACTCGGGTAAACCCCTGAAGGCTCTTATCTTTGACTCTTGGTTTGATCCGTATCGGGGAGTGGTAACCACCATAAGGGTGGTGGAGGGGGTGCTGCGGAAGGGCACGGAGATCATGCTCATGTCCACGGGTAAGGCCTTTGAGGTGGAGGAGGTGGGTGTGTTCTCACCCGATCTTCAGCCAGTGGACGAACTAGGACCTGGCGAGGTGGGCTATCTTATGGCCAACATCAAGAACGTAAGAGATGCCCGGGTGGGAGACACCATCACCGATGCCAGGCAGCCTGCTAAAAGGCCTCTGCCAGGTTTTAAGCCTGCCAAGCCAATGGTTTTCTGTGGTTTTTATCCTGTGGATCCCGGAGAGTATGCTTTTCTCAAGGATGCTCTGGAGAAGCTGTGGCTCAACGATGCTGCTTTCAGTTTCGAACCCGAGAGTTCTGCTGCCCTAGGATACGGTTTTCGCTGTGGTTTCCTGGGCATGCTTCACATGGACATAGTGAAGGAGCGTTTGGAAAGGGAGTTTGGCCTTCAGTTGGTGGCTACAGCCCCCACAGTGGTCTATAGGGTGGTGAAGACCAATGGAGAGGTCCTCATGGTAGACAATCCTGCTAAACTCCCTCCCCGGACTGAAGTAGACAGGGTCGAGGAGCCTTACGTGAGGGCTACCATCATCACCCCCTCGGAGCACCTGGGGGGACTCCTAACTCTTCTCACCGATAGAAGAGGGGAACAGCAGGGCATGGAGTACATAGAGGGGGGAAGGGTGATGCTTCACTATCTTCTGCCCATGAATGAGATCCTCAGCGACTTTTACGATAAGCTCAAGTCTATCACCCGGGGCTATGCTTCCTTTGACTATGAACTGGCGGGGTATCGGGAGTCTGATCTGGTGAAGTTGGATATACTCCTCAACGGCCAACCTGTGGATGCCTTGTCTGTGATAGTCCATCGGGAAAAGGCCTATTACAAGGGAAGGGAGCTGGCCAAAAAACTCAAAGAGATCATTCCCAGGCAACTCTTTGAGGTGGCCATCCAGGCGGCTATAGGCCGTAAGGTGATCGCCAGGGAGACGGTGAAGCCCCTGAGAAAAAACGTGACGGCCAAGTGTTATGGAGGAGATGTCACGCGAAAGAGAAAGCTTTTGGAGAGACAAAAGGAAGGGAAAAAGCGGATGAAGCAGATAGGCAGAGTAGAAGTGCCGCAGGAAGCCTTTATGGCTGTTCTCAAGAGGGATTGACCATGGAGGGGAAACTCTTAAAAGAGACACCCACTTTCTGGGCCAAGGTCTGGGAGTATGCCAAATCCATCCTTATAGCTCTTATCATCGCCCTTCTGATAAGGACCTTCATAGTCCAGGCCTTTCGCATTCCTTCAGGTTCCATGATTCCCACCTTGCTTGTGGGCGACCACATCCTGGTTAACAAACTGGCCTACCGTTTTGGGGAGCCCCACAGATTGGACGTGGTGGTCTTTAAGTTTCCCCTTGATTCCAAGAAGGACTACATAAAGAGGGTGATAGGCCTTCCTGGAGACCGCTTGAAGATCGTGAACAAGGTGGTTTTTATTAATGGCAAGCCTTTAAAGGAACCATACGTCCGGCATACCGATTCCAGAACAATTCCCCGAGGTATCCAACCCCGGGACAACTATGGCCCCGTGGTGGTGCCGCCCGGCCATTACTTTGTCATGGGGGACAATAGAGACAGCAGCTATGACAGCCGCTTTTGGGGCTTTGTCTCTCGCAAAGCCCTCATAGGCAAGGCCCTTATAATCTACTTCTCTTGGGACCCCCATGGGGCCAATCCCCTTCACTGGGTGAGGTGGAGGAGAATAGGAAGGCTCATCCACTAGGGGGGGAAATGGAGCTCAAGGGTAAGAAGGTGGTGGTGACCAGGGCAAAAAACCAGGCAGGGGAGATGTTGGCCTTGCTTCGCGAAAAGGGCGCCGTGCCCATTCTCTTTCCTACTATAGAGTTGGTGCCCCCCAGGGATTGGGGTCCTGTGGATGCGGCCTTGGGAAGAATGGAGGGTTACCACTGGGTGGTCTTCACCAGTGCCAATGGGGTGAGGTTCTTCTCCGACAGGGCCAAAGTTCTGGGGTTTGACTTGAAGCGTTTACTGGAGGGCAAAGATGTCTGTGCAATAGGGCCTGCCACGGCCCGTGTATTGGAAGGGAAAGGGGTGTCCCCTACCTTGGTACCTCCCCGTTTTGTGGCGGAAGAGGTGCTGGAGGCCCTGAGGGCCAGGGGGATGGAAGGCAGAAGGGTTCTTATTCCCCGGGCCCAGGTGGCAAGGGATGTGCTTCCCCAGGGGTTGAGGGGGGCTGGTGCCCAGGTGGACGTGGTGGTGGTTTACCGTACCGTGGTGCCCCAGGTGGATTCTTCTGTCCGTAAAGAGGTTTTGGAGGCTGACATCTTCACCTTTACCAGTCCCAGCACCGCTCAAAATTTTGTCAGGATTATGGGCGAGAAGCTGTCTCCTGATTTCTGGAGGGGTAAGGTGGTGGCCTCCATAGGGCCTGTTACCACCATGGCTTTGAGACACCTTGGGGTGGTGGTGGATTTGGAAGCCGGGGAGTATACCGTTAGGGGCCTCGTAAGAGCTCTGGAGGAGTTTCAGCCTTAGTCTGCATGGACTGGGTAACCAAACTTTTCCCGCAGTCTCCTTGCAACGGGTGGTGTTACCAGGCAGTCGATGTCTCCTCCATAGTAGGCAATCTCTTTGACGATGCGGGAGCTGAGATAGGTGTACTGTTCGCTGGGCATCATGAAAAGGGTTTCTACGGAGTCTTCCAGTTTCCTATTCATGAGGGCCATCTGAAACTCGTATTCAAAGTCCGATACCGCTCGTAGCCCCCTTACGATGGCGGTGGCTCCTTTGCTTTTGGCATAGGAGATGAGAAGAGAAGAGAAAGTTTCCACTTCTACGTTGGGGAGGTCGAGGGGGGCTAGGGATTCCCGGATCATTTCTGTTCGTTCCTCCACGCTAAAGAGTGGATGCTTTCCAGGGTTGTGGGCTACGGCGACAATCAGTCGGTGGAAAATCTTAGCTGCCCTTTGGATTATGTCTATATGGCCCCTGGTGATGGGATCGAAGGTTCCGGGATAGATGGCCGTTTTCTCTTCCATTCACTCCTCCCCTGTAACCAGTGTAAGAAGATGCTCTCCAACTTTCCTCTCTTTTATAGAAAATCCGGGAGGTAGGGCAAGGGAAAAGGCTTTTAGATGCTGGATTGCTAGGGTTCCTCCTTTGTCCAAGAGGGGAAGGTAGAGGGATACGAGCTTCTCGTAGTCTTGAAACGTATATGGTGGGTCGGCGAAGATGATGCCAAAGGGCCCCAGTGGTGCTAGCTTTTCGGCTATTCTCATAGCGTCCCCTTGAAAGATGCGGACCCTGTCCTGGTAGCCCAGCAGGGAGACGTTTTCTCTGATGATGCGGACCATGCTTCCCTTCTTTTCCACTAGAGCAGCTCTGGACGCTCCTCGGCTGAGGGCTTCTAAAGCCACTATCCCGGTGCCTGCGAAGAGATCCAGGAAGGACGTTTCTCGCACTTCTCTCTGGAGTAGATCAAAGAGGACTTGGCGAATGCGCCCCAGGGTGGGCCTAATCTCCTGTCCCCGGGGGCTTTTCAGTTTTCGGCCTTTGGCCTCACCCCCGATGATGCGGATCACGGTATAAGGCTCTTCTCAGCGGCTTCTGGAGTGAAGTTGATGACCTCTTGGGGCCTAACGGGCGAAATGCTGGAGATGGCGTGCTTGAAGACCAGCTGCTGTCCCATGTCGCTGGTGAGGATGACGGTGAAGTTGTCAAATCCCCCTATCCGTCCGTTGAGCTTCACCCCGTTTACCAGGTAGACGTAGACAGGCGTCCGGCTCTTCCGGAGCTGATTCAGAAATGCGTCTTGGAGGTTGAGCTTCCCCTTCATATAGTCTCCTCTTTTTGGCTTTATTTACCACCATTAGGGTTGCTCTTCAATCCAGTCTTCTACCTTTTCAAGGATTTTCTGGGGTTGTGGTGGGAGCCATATGAACCCTTCCTTCTTGAACCAGGTGATCTGTCTCTTGGCGTAATTCCGGGTTTTTCTCTGGATTTCTTTTATCATTTCCTCTTTGGAGAGTAGTCCCTGGAGATAGAGTGTAGCTTCCTTGTATCCAATGGCCTGGAGGGGTTTGATGGTGGGAGGGTAGCCCATGTTTAGGATCCTTTGGGTCTCTTCCAGGAGGCCCTTTTTCACCATCTCCACGGCCCTGGCATCTATTCGGGCGTAGAGTTCTTCCCTGGGAAGGTGTAAGGCTATCTTCAGAAAAGAGGCTTTCAAGGGGGGGCTTTTCTCTCTCCACACCTGGTGGGGGGGACGTCCTGTGAGGTGAAAGATCTCTAGGGCCCTTATAACTCTCACTTTGTCCCGGGGGTGGATGCCCTTGGCGACTTCGGGGTCCACTTCCATGAGCCTTGCATGGAGGGTGCCTGGCTTGGCTTCCTCTTCTTCTAGGAGTCTTTTTCTCAAAAGGGGGTCCTTGTCCACCAGAGGGGGCAGGCCCTCCATAAGGGCCTTCATGTAGAAGCCCGTCCCTCCCACTACGATGGGGAGCTTTTCCCTGGACCACACCTCTTGGATCACCTGGGATGCTGTCTGGGCGTAGCGATAGGCGTCGAACTCCTGGTCAGGGTCTAGGATGTCTATGAGGTGGTGAGGCACCCGGTTCCTGTCCTGGATAGAGGGCTTAGCAGTCCCAATGTCCAGATGACGGTAGAAGAGGAGAGAATCGGCGTTGATCACCTCTCCGGGGAGGTTCTCTGCCAGCCAGATAGCAGTGGTGCTTTTACCTGTGGCTGTGGGTCCACCCAGAATGAGTACCTTGCCCTTCATCTTGTTTCTCTCCCCCTTTCGCAGTAAATGGGTAAACGGGTGAACGGGTAAATGGGTGAATGGAGTGGAAGCTCATAGTATCTCCTTCATCCATGGATCCTTTTACCCTTCTACCCATGAACTCATCTACTCGTCCACCTACTTGTTGCCTGACCATTTTCCCTGTGTTAAATCACACTGGGCCTCAATTTTCAGCATCCTAGGAGGAAAGGCAATGGAGAAATACGACCCTGAGGCTATAGAGCTCAAGTGGCAGAAATACTGGGAAGAGGGAAACCTCTACCAGGTGAGGGAGGAGCCTGGTAAGGCCAAGTACTATTGTTTGGAGATGTTTCCCTATCCTTCTGGCAGGATTCACATGGGCCATGTGCGCAACTACTCCATAGGCGATGTGGTGGCCCGTTTCATGTCCATGAGGGGGTACAATGTCCTCCATCCCATGGGATGGGACGCCTTTGGCCTTCCTGCCGAGAACGCCGCTATTCAGCACGGTGTCCATCCTGCCAAATGGACTTACGAGAATATCGACTACATGAGAAAGCAGCTCAAAAGGCTGGGTTTCAGCTATGATTGGTCTCGGGAGTTGGCCACCTGCGATGAGGAGTACTACAGATGGGAGCAGAAGATCTTCATCCAGATGTTGGAGAAGGGGCTGGCCTACAGGAAGAAGTCCCACGTCAACTGGTGCGAGCATTGCCATACCGTGTTGGCCAATGAGCAGGTGGAAGGGGGCTGTTGCTGGCGTTGCGGCAATGAGGTGGTGGAGAAGGAGCTTGAGCAGTGGTTTTTCAAGACTACCCACTATGCTGAGGAGCTCTTGGAGGGCCTGGAGAAACTGAAAGGGTGTTGGCCTGAGAGCGTTCTCACCATGCAGAGGAATTGGATAGGGCGCTCCGAAGGTGCCCTCATCCGCTTTCCTTTAGAGGGGGGGAAGGAACCCATAGAAGTTTTCACCACCCGTCCCGATACCGTCTACGGCGTTACCTTCATGAGTGTGGCTCCTGAGTATCCTCGGTTGGAGGAGCTCGTAGAGGGGAATCCTAACAAGGACCAGGTCCTGGCCTTTGTAGAGAGGGTCAAAAAGCAGTCCCAGAGGGAACGCACCATGGAGGAGACGGAGAAGGAGGGAATCTTCACTGGCTCTTACTGCGTGAATCCATTCACGGGAGAGCGGGTGCCTGTCTATGTGGCCAACTTTGTCCTGGTGGAGTATGGGACGGGGGCTATTATGGCGGTGCCTGCCCATGACCAGAGGGATTTCGAGTTTGCCGAAAAGTATGGTCTTCCTATCAGAGTGGTGATCCAGCCTCCGGGGGAGGAGCTGGACCCTGAGAGGATGGAAGGGGCCTACGAGGAAGACGGGGTCTTGGTCAATTCAGAGCGGTTCACGGAAATGGACAACCGGGAGGCCATGAAGGCCATCGTCCGGTACATGGAGGAGCAGGGGTGGGGCAAAGGAGCTGTGGCCTACCGTCTTAGGGATTGGGGTATCTCTCGTCAGCGCTACTGGGGTGCTCCCATTCCCGTGGTCTATTGTGATGAGTGCGGTGTTGTGCCGGTGCCCGAGGAGGATCTACCCGTTCGCCTTCCCAAGAATGCCCCTTTCACCGGTACTGGAAACCCCTTGGAGCAGGTGGAGGAGTTCGTCAAGACCACCTGCCCCAAGTGTGGAGGTCCTGCCCGACGGGAGACGGATACCATGGACACCTTCGTGGAGTCTTCTTGGTACTACTTCCGCTACTGCTCTCCCGGGTACGACCAAGGGCCCTTTTCGGAAGAGGCTGTGGACTACTGGTGCCCTGTGGACCAATACATCGGGGGCATTGAACACGCCGTGCTTCACCTCCTCTACTCTCGCTTCTACACTAGGGTCCTCAGGGATTTGGGCTATGTGAAGGTAGACGAGCCCTTCTCCCACCTCCTTACCCAGGGTATGGTAGTGAAGGAGACCCATCGCTGTCCCAAGCACGGCTGGCTCTATCCCCATGAAGTCTCTTCTGATCTTACCTGTTTGAAAGAGGATGGGGGCCGAGTCTGTGGCCTGAAGGTGGAGGTGGGCCGCTCGGAGAAGATGTCCAAGTCCAGGTGCAATGTGGTCGATCCGGATGAGATGATAAAACGCTACGGCGCTGATACTGCTCGTCTTTTCCTTCTGTTTGCTGCCCCTCCTGAGAAGGATCTGGATTGGAGCGATCAGGGCATAGAGGGATGCTATCGCTTCCTCACTAGGCTGTGGCGTTTTGTTCATACCCATGCTGGTGAGCTCCGAGAGGGAGACCGTGTGGATGCCTCTGCCCTTTCAGGGCCTCTCAAAGCCGTAGTGAGGAAGCTTCACCAGACCGTAAAGAAGGTGACCCAGGATATAGAGAAGGACTTCCACTTCAACACGGCCATTGCGGCGGTTATGGAGTTCCTCAACCTCCTCTACGATACAGAGAAGAAGGTGGACTGGGGAGATGAGCAGGTGAGGGGAGTGATGAGAGATGCTATGGAGAAGATCCTCCTCATGCTGGTGCCCTTCACTCCTCACATCTGCGAGGAGCTTTGGGAAATGCTTGGCAATGAGCCCAGTATATGTTTGCAGGAATGGCCTGGGTATAGTGAAAAGCTGGCCCAGGAGGAAGAGATCACCATAGTGGTTCAGGTTAACGGTAAGGTGAGGGCCCGTTTCATGGCTACTCCGGGAACCCCTCGGGAGAGGCTGGAGGAGAAGGCCCTTGCTTTGGACAATGTGAAACGACATCTGGAGGGTAAGACCGTAAGAAAAGTGGTAGTGGTGCCTGACAGGTTGGTTAACATTGTGGCCCATTGAGAGAAACCAAGATTGGAGGAAGGTATGAGGATGGATTGTGAGAGGCGAATGGAGGTGTTGAGGCAAGGCTTGAAGGAGATGGCTTCTCAACTCTATGCTGAGGAGGTCCTCTCCTTGGTGGCCGATTCTGTTAAGAAAGTGTTGGACTGTCTCTCCTGTGGCGTGCTTCTTATTGATGAACATGGCGGGGTGAGAGTTAAAATCTCTAGGGGATTGAGTTATTCCTATATCAAGGAGCTTCACGCTTCTCCTGGTCACGACCTCATTAATCAGATTCTCCAGAACCCCAGGATTCTGGTAGTGAAGGAGGGAGAATCCCTTTATGGGAAGGGCTTTGAGCATCCCTACAAATCCCTGGTGGTGGTTCCCCTGGTGAGGGGGAAAGACGAGGTGTTAGGGGTGCTTTTCGCTGACAGTGATAGAGACGATGCCTTCCAGGGAGAGGCCTTGGAGTTCTTGCAGGATATGGCCCTTCTCACCGTGGTGGCCCTGGACTACTATGAGACCAAGGATAAGCTC
Organism: Aquificota bacterium; assembly: GCA_003648675.1. Classification (GTDB taxonomy): domain Bacteria; phylum Thermosulfidibacterota; class Thermosulfidibacteria; order Thermosulfidibacterales; family B14-G1; genus B14-G1. The sequence goes on along the minus strand of QMPS01000011.1, from coordinate 1,338 downwards.
ATCTCCTTCATCAATATCGATCCCCTTACTGAGCTTTACAACTTCAAGCATTTCCATGAACTCCTTTACAGGGAGATCCTCAGAGCCGATGAGACCCGGCATCCCTTTTCCCTTATGCTCTTCTCCATAGCTGGCATGGCTAACTACAACTCCGCCTTTGGCCATGTGAAGGGGGACCAGCTTCTAAGGGATGTGGCAGAGCTTATCAAGTCCAGGGTTAGGCGCTTTGATGTGGTGGCTAGGTATAGCGGTGCAAAGATGGTGGTTATCATGCCTGAGTCCGATAAAGAGGAAGCTTCGAGGAAAGCCCGGGAGATTTTGGAAGCCTTTGAAGGGGGCTACTGGGCCCAGACGGATCCCCGTTATGTGTATTTCAAAGGGGCTGTTGTTACCTATCCCCAGGATGCGGATGATGAAAAAGAGCTTCTCCATAACCTGGAGGAAGCCCTTTACGAGGCCAAAAGGGTGAAGGGATCTAAGGTAGTAATATATGGTAGAGGCTAAGGGCTAGTGGCAAGTGAAAGGCGGAGTTAGGGTAAAGGTCGAAGGTCGAAAGTGAAAAGTTAGAGGGGCTGCCTCCGCAGCCCTTTCCCTGTTGGGTGTTGGGTAAAAAAGAAGGGCGGGGTCTTTGACCCCGCCCTTTTCTAGTTCTAGTTAGGCTTACCAGCCGATGGTGAATCCAGCCCTCAGGGAGGTTTCTCCCTCGGTGGTGGTAGCGGCACCCACGTTGAGAAGGAGGTTACCTTTGGCGAAGTAGTGGAAGAGACCAGCGGCGAAGCCCGCTTGCCCTCTATAGACACCCATACCGAAGGACAACTGGGTGTTGCCCTTGGCCCTGGCGTTGGGGATGACGGCGGAGTAGGCAGCAGACATGGCACCCACAGAGTCGATGCGGTCACTGAGCAAGTCGATGCGGTCGTCTAGCCGGTCGATCTCCCTATCCAGCTGTCTCTTATTGACGGCGTCGTGAGGTCTAACGGCATCAGCTACGTGACTGATACGGCGGTTGTACCCTTGCGGCCAACGGAGACCACCCTCTTTCTCTCGGCCACGGAGCCTTGGCCTAGGGCCACGCTTCCACCGGTGGCGGTGGATTCGACCCTGGCACCCTGCCCAAGAGCTGTTCCGCCCTCGGCATTGACCACGCTGTCAGCGCCCACGGCTGTGCCGTTGGGGGCGTTGACTTGTGAGTTGGCACCAACTGCCACACTGCCGTCTGCCGTTACCTGGGCGTTGTAACCCACGGCGGTGTCGTAGGCCCCAGCGAGTGAGTTTGCGCCGTAGGCGGTAGCACCAAACCCGGTGGCCTGGGCGTAGTGGCCGGTGGCTGTGGCGTCT
>QMPS01000010.1 GCA_003648675.1 Aquificota bacterium | reverse complement strand
GGCTGTGGTGGATGATCATTACTTCTTTGAGGTCCATCCCCACTTTGCCCAAAATATCATTGTGGGCTTTGCCCGGTTTAATGGCCAGGTGGTGGGCATTGTGGCCAATCAGCCCATGGTCCTGGCGGGTTGTCTGGATATCAAGGCTTCTGTCAAGGGCGCCCGTTTTGTCAGGTTCTGTGACGCTTTCAATATTCCCATCGTCACCTTTGAAGACGTGCCCGGATTTCTCCCCGGTGTGGCCCAGGAGCACGGCGGTATCATCCTCCATGGCGCCAAACTCCTTTATGCCTACTGCGAAGCCACGGTGCCCAAGGTGACCATCGTCACCAGGAAGGCCTACGGTGGTGCCTTTGACGTGTTGGGCTCCAAGAACGTCAGGGGTGACATTAACCTGGCTTATCCTACGGCGGAGATTGCCGTTATGGGTCCTGACGGGGCTGTTAACATCATCTTCAGAAAGCAGCTTATGGAGGCTGAGGATCCTGAGAAGGAGAAGGAGAGGCTGGTGGCTGAGTATCGAAAGACCTTTGCCAATCCATACATGGCTGCTCAACTGGGTTACATCGATGAGGTGATCGAGCCTAGGATCACCAGGAAACGCATCGTTCAGGCCTTAGAGTCCCTCCAGAATAAGAGGGATACCAATCCTCCCAAGAAGCATGGGAATATCCCGCTGTAGGGGGTGGGGAGATGTTCAAGAAGATTCTTGTTGCCAATAGAAGCGAGATTGCTGTCAGGCTTCTCAGGGCCTGTCGGGAGATGGGTATCACCTGTGCTACTGTATTTTCCGATGTGGATAGGGATGCCCTCCATGTGCGCTATGCCGATGAGGCCTATCACATAGGTCCCGCCCCTGCCCGAGAGAGCTATCTCAACATCGAGAAGATCATAGATGTGGCTAAGAAGGCTGGGTGTGACGCCATCCATCCCGGCTACGGTTTTTTGGCTGAGAACGCCGAATTCGCTGCACGCTGTGAGGAGGAGGGCATAGTTTTTATCGGGCCACCCAAGGAGGCTATTGTGGCCATGGGTAACAAGACAGTGGCTCGTCAGACGGCTAAGGAGGCGGGGGCTCCTGTGATCCCCGGCACACTGGAGCCTCTGGACGACGAAGGGATTATGGTCAAAGCCCGGGAGATGGGCTATCCCGTCATGCTCAAGGCTGTTTCTGGTGGTGGTGGTAAGGGCATGAGGTTGGTGGAGAGCGAAGATGAGATGGCCAGCGCCATCAGGATGGCCCGCTCTGAGGCCAAGTCTGCCTTTGACGACGATTCTCTCTACTTGGAGAAGTATATTGAGAACCCCCGTCACGTGGAGATGCAGATCCTGGTGGACAGAGATGGCAACGGCATCTACTTGGGAGAGAGGGAGTGTTCCATCCAAAGGAGGCACCAGAAGGTCATCGAAGAGGCTCCTTCTGTCCTCATAGATGAGGACCTGCGCCGTAGGATGGGGGAGGCGGCCCTCAAGGTGGCCCGGGCGGCGGGCTATTACAGCGCTGGTACTGTGGAGTTCCTCATGGACAGGGACAAAAACTTCTATTTCCTGGAAGTGAACACCCGCCTCCAGGTGGAGCACCCTGTCACTGAGATGGTGACGGGCATAGACATCGTTAAGGAGATGATAAAAATAGCCGCAGGAGAGCCCCTCACCATTGCTCAAGATGAGGTGAGGATGAGAGGTCACGCAATTGAGTGCCGCATCTATGCTGAGGACCCCTATAACAACTTCCTCCCTTCTCCCGGCACTATTTGGGGCCTCAGGCTTCCCGGTGGCCCCGGGGTGAGGGTGGACATCGGAGTCTTCGAGGGTGCTGTGGTGCCCATGGAGTACGATCCCATTATCGGTAAGCTAATTGTGTGGGGCAAGGACAGGCGAGAAGCGGTGGAACGGACCAGAAGAGCCCTCTCGGAGTTTGTGGTGAAGGGCATCAAGACCACCATACCCTTCCATGAGCGGGTAATGGACAACCCCCTCTTCTTGGAGGGTAACTTCGATACCACTTTCATAGACACTGTCTTCAAAAAGATGGAGGAGGGACGGGAGCCCCTGTATCTGGACGTTGCTCTGGCTACGACTGCTGTACATGTCTATCTAGAGGAGATGGCTCCCAAAGCGGCTGCACCTGCTGCCCGGGGCCAGGCGATAAGCCCCTGGAAGCTGTATGGTCGCAAGCTCCAGATGAGAACGGGGCTCTGTTAAATCTGGACTGAAGGAGAAGCATCATGGCTTACGTTGCTACCATAGAAGAGTTGGGCAAAGAGTTCAGGGTGGAAGTGGTGCCCTTGGATGGAGGTCTCTACAAGGTGGTGGTGGATGGTGAGAAGGAACTGGTGGTGGATGTCCGACGCCACGGTTGTTGCGTCTATTCTGTCTTGAGAGAGGGCGAGAGCTACGAGGTGGACGTAGATGAGCAGCCGGCTGGGGGCTATGGTGTCTTGGTGAAGGGAGAGCACTTCCATATCCATCTTATGGACGAAATGAAGAAGAAGCTCCTCTCTATCCTGGGTGAGGCTGTGGGGGCTGGCACAGGTGAGGTGACCACAGCCATGCCTGGTAAGGTGGTGAAGGTGTTGGTCTCCGAGGGGGATCAAGTGAAGAAAGACCAGCCTTTGGTCATACTAGAGGCCATGAAAATGGAGAATGAGTTCAAGGCCCCCTATGATGGGGTGGTGAAGACCATAAAAGTGGAAGAAGGGGAAACGGTGGAGGCCAACGCTGTATTGGTGGTTCTGGAGCCTGCCGATTAGCCAGAACTTTAGCACTGATTCGCTTGGGTGTGATGACCTGAAGGGGCAAGGGGGATTTTGGAGGTGAGGAGGTAGGTCATGAAACTCTACAGCGAGAAGGCGATAGAGGAGATCAAGGAAGATCTTCAGCGATGGGAAGAGGCTACCCTGAAGAGGCTTCTGGAGAAGGCCCCTGAGCGCAAGCCCAAGTTTGAGACTTTTTCGGGTATAGAAGTCAAGCGTGTCTATACCCCCGCTGACGTGGAGGACTTTGACTACAGGGAACGGTTGGGGCTTCCCGGGGAGTATCCCATGACCCGGGGTGTTCAGCCCACCATGTATCGTGGCCGCTTCTGGACCATGCGTCAGTATGCCGGTTTTGCTACGGCCGAGGAGTCCAATAGGCGGTATAAGTATCTACTGGAGCAGGGGCAGACGGGTCTGTCTGTGGCTTTCGATCTTCCCACCCAGATGGGTTATGACTCGGACCACTCCATGGCCAGGGGGGAGGTGGGCCGAGTGGGGGTGGCCATAGATTCCCTACAGGACATGGAGATCCTTTTCGACGGCATCCCCCTGGACAGGGTCTCCACTTCTATGACTATTAACGCCACGGCTTCCATACTGCTGGCCATGTACATCGCCGTGGGTGAAAAGCAGGGGGTACCTTCTGAGAAACTGAGGGGTACCATCCAGAACGACATCCTTAAAGAGTATATCGCCAGGGGGACCTACATCTTTCCACCAGAACCTTCTATGCGCATCATTACCGACATCTTCGCTTACTGCAAAGATTATGTGCCCAAATGGAACCCCATCTCCATCTCGGGCTACCACATCCGGGAAGCAGGTTCCACGGCGGTTCAGGAGGTGGCCTTCACCCTGGCTGACGGCATTGCCTATGTAGAGGCGGCCATTAAGGCAGGTCTCCACGTGGACGACTTTGCCCCTAGGCTTTCCTTCTTCTTCAACGCCCACAACAATCTCCTGGAGGAGGTGGCTAAGTTCCGGGCGGCCCGGAGGCTGTGGGCCAGGATCATGAAAGAGCGCTTCGGGGCCAAGAAGCCTCAGTCCTGGAGACTCCGTTTCCACACCCAGACGGCGGGTTGCACTCTCACGGCTCAGCAACCGGAGAATAACGTCATCAGGGTTACCATTCAGGCCTTGGCGGCTGTCCTGGGCGGCACCCAGTCCCTTCACACCAACGCCCTGGACGAGGCCCTGGCCCTACCCACGGCCAAGTCGGCCATGATCGCCCTCAGGACTCAGCAGATCATCGCCTACGAGTCAGGGGTGGCCGATACCATAGACCTCATGGCGGGCTCCTACGCAGTGGAGGCCATGACCGAGGAGATTGAGAAGAAGGTGCTGGAATACCTCGATAAGATAGAGGAGATGGGCGGTATGATGGCGGCCATTGAAGATGGTTATGTCCAGAAGGAAATCCAGGATGCCGCCTATGCATATCAGCTGGCCATAGACAAGAAGGAACAGGTTATTGTGGGGGTCAACGCTTTCCAGGTAGAGGAAGAAGAGGAGGAGCGGGAGATCCTCAAGATAGATCCTGCCGTGGAGACTGGGCAGATAGAAAGGGTGAGGGACCTGCGCCAGAGACGGGACAACGCCAAAGTGGAGAAGGCTCTGGAAGAGGTGAAGCGGGTGGCCAAAGATGGTGGTAACATCATGTTCCCCATTCTGGATGCTGTCCGGGTCTATGCCACTCTGGGCGAAATTGCCGGGGCCATGAGGGAGGTCTTCGGCGAATACCACGAGAAGGTGGTTTTGTAGATTTGCTTCTGAGGACACTCCAAGGCCTCGGGAGAAATCCTGGGGCCTTTTCCTTTACTTGATGTGTAAAAGCCGCTCATCTCGGATTTTTTAGTTGCTTTCCTTTTCTCCTCTAACCAGTGGGCAAAGGACTCAGGACTTTCCGTGGACTTCTCGCCTAGCAGGAGACCCTCTACGCTGATGTCTTCGTCTAAATCGGGCCGATGGACGCCGTATCCTCCACCGTTTTCATGCCAGTCTTTAGGGTACAGTTCTCCTTTGTGGTTGCCATTTGCCTTTGGTCAGGTCGGGGAGTTGGCCCATTTTCTCGTTTGGTGTACCCACTCATTCTGTTTGCTTAATGGGTGAACGCCCCTTAAATTATCTCCCCATGGATTACTTCCTCTTTCGTGCGGTGGCTAGGGCCCTGGGGGAGGTGTTGCCCGGGGCCAGAGTAAGGCGTGTGTTTCGGACCACGCCCCTAGGGGTGGGGCTGGAGCTGGGAGGTGGAACCCTTTATTTCGCCTTAGACCCGGGCCGGGCAGGGATTTACTGGCTCAAAGAGCCTTTTATGCCCAAGGAAAGGGATCACTTCGCCCGGTATCTGGAAACCCTGCTGAAGGGGGCCGTGGTGCGGAAGGTTTCTCAGGTGCCGGAAGAGCGGATTCTCCGGATGGAGTTGGTGAAGCGGGACTTGGTGGGCCAGGGAGAGGTTTATACCCTGGTGGCGGAGATCATGGGCCGCCACTCCAACCTGGTGATCCTGGACGGCGAAGGTAGGGTTCTGGAAGCGGCCAAGCGTATCTACCGGGATATGAGCCGGGTGAGGGAGGTATTGCCAGGTAGGTTTTACACCCCGCCACCTCCCCATAACCGGGTGGACCCCTTTGCCTTGGGCAGGGATGCGTTTCTTGAGCTTTTGACCAAGGAGCCCACTCCTTTGGAGTCTCTGGCTCGTCATGTCCTCTTTCCGCCTTATGCTCTGAGGGAGATGGAGTACAGGTTGGGTGATGGGGCTGAGGGTCCGGCCGCTCTGCTGAGGTGCTGGGAGGTGTGGCGGTCCATGGTGGAGGAGCTGGAGGAGGGTAAGGGGTATCTCTATCGCAAGGATGGACACCCCGTGGGGATCTATCCCTTGCCCCTGCAACATTTGGGCGAAGGGGAAAGGGGGCCTTTGCTCTTCATGCTAGAGGCTTTCGCCCGGGGAAGGTGGGAGTCCCAGGCCCTGGAGGGTCGCCGTTCTCAGCTTTTGAAGGTGGTGAGGAAAGAATTGAAAAAGGTGGGAAAGATTCTGCTCCTTCTGGAGCAGGAGGAGGGGGAAACCCAGGATGCCGAGCGTTATAAGAGGTGGGGGGAGACCCTCTTGATTCATTTGTCCCGCATTTCTCCTGGGGTTCAGGAGGTCGAGGTGGAGGACCCTTATGAGCCTGGGGTGATGCTCAGGATACCAGTGCCCTCGGGTCTCACCCCTTCCCGGGCGGCCCAGGAGTACTTCCACCGTTACTCTAAGCTTAAGAGAAAGGCCCAGGCCGTGGTGTCTCGTAAAAAGGAGCTGGAGGCTAGGCGTAGGCATTTGGAGGAGCTGGAGTGGCTCCTGGAGTCGGCCCAAAGTTTGGAGGAGCTGGAAGCCATGAGGGAAGAGCTGGTGGCGGAGGGTCTCATCAAGAGGGAGAAGACGGAGAAGAGGAGAAAAGGGCCCTTGGTCCTTCCCTATCGGGTCTTCAGGTCTTCCCAGGGCAGCCTCATTCTGGTGGGTCGCCATCCCCGGGGTAACGAGGAGGTGACTTTCAAGCGCTCCGACCGGCGGGACCTGTGGTTCCATGTTAGGGCTTACCCTGGCGCCCATGTGGTTCTAAAAAATTCCCAGCCCCTTGGCCAGGAGATCCAGGAGGCAGCGGCCCTGGCGGCTTACTTTAGCAAGGCCCGTCAGTCCCCGGCGGTGGATGTGGACTACACCCAGCGGCGCTACGTGAGGAAGATCCCCAAGGCCGCCCCCGGACTGGTCACCTACACCAACTTCTCCACCATACGAGTGGAGCCCCAGATCCCGCCGGGGGCGGTGGAGGAGGGTTGAAGAACCCCCTCTTCCCTTGTGTAATAGTGGGGGAAGGATTATTAAATTTGGAGCACAGATAGATGGGTGGGGGGTAAGAGGTGAACCTTTTAGAGGAGACTATTAAAAGGGTGGAGAGTTTTTCTGAGGAAGAACTCAGGGCTTTTAGGGAATGGTTCGAGGAGTTCGATGCCAGGATATGGGACGAAAAGCTGGAAAGAGACGTTAGGGCGGGGAAGCTGGATGATCTGGTGACCCGGGCTATGGAGGACTTCAAGAAGGGGAAGTGTACTGAGTTATGAAGCATTTCGCTTCCCCCTCTTTTTGGGATTGTTATGATAAGTTGCCCAAATGGGTTCAGGATCTGGCCGATAAGAACTTCCAGTTGATGAAGACCCATCCTAAACATCCTTCCCTCAAATTAAAGAAAGTAGGGAAGTACTGGTCTGTCAGGATGGGGAAAAGGTACAGGGCCTTGGGAATGGAAATAGATGAAGGGATAGTCTGGTTTTGGATAGGTTCCCATTCCGATTATGATAAACTAGTGGGAAGATAAAGGGGCAGGAGGTGAACCGTGTACAAAAAGGTGAGTCATATCGGCGTGGCGGTGAAGGATTTGGAGAAAGCCAAAGAGGTCTTCAGGACCCTGGGTCTGGATGTGGAAGGGGAAGAGGTGGTGGAGGAGCAGAAGGTGAAGGTGGCCTTTATTCCCGTGGGTGAGACCCGCATAGAGCTTTTGGAGGCTACGGCTCCCGATTCTCCTGTGGCCAAGTTCATCGAGAAGAAAGGAGAGGGGGTCCACCATGTGGCCTTGGGGGTGGACAATCTGGAGGTCGTGTTGGAGGAGCTCAAAGCCAAAGGGGTCCGACTGGTGGATGAGAAGCCCCGGCGGGGTGCTCATAATACCCTCATCGCCTTTCTCCATCCCAAGTCCACGGGAGGGCTCCTGCTGGAGTTGTGCCAGGAGGATGGAGAAGAGTGAAAGGTAAAAAGTAAAAAGTAAAAAGTGAGTAGTGAGAAGTTAAAGGTGAAGAAGTAGGTAGATGGAGGCTGGGTATTGGTTCCGGGAATGGGTTTTGGGTTTTAACTTCAGTTTTTTACCTTTTACTTTTCACCTTTGACCTTTCACCGTTTTTGAAGGGGTGAGATGAAGGAGACTTTTTGGCGAAAGGCCCTATGGGGTGGTTACAATCTCCTCCTGGGGGGAGGTGCCCTGGTGGCCTCTCCCCTTTTGCTTTACAAGGTGGCTGCCACTCCCCGCTGGCGAGTGGGGTGGGAGGAGAGGGTTTCCTTGGAGCTGCCTCCCCGGCCCCAAGGGGAGCCTGTCTTTTGGATCCACGCCGTCTCCGTGGGAGAGGTGATTGCCGTTTCTCCTTTGGTAGAGGCTTTGAGGAAGGCCTATCCCCAGGCGGCTATCTATCTCTCCACGGTGACGGAGACGGGCAAGGAGACGGCCCTGGAGCGGGTGGGGAGGTTCATAGACCACCATCTCTTTCTCCCCTTGGATTGGGCTCCTTTTGTTTCCAGAGTGGTGAAGAGGATCAGCCCCCACCTTTTTGCCGTGGTGGAGACGGAGATATGGCCTAACCTTCTGCGGTCCCTGGCTCTGAAGGGGGCTCAGATCATTCTGGTGAACGGGAGAATCTCCCCCTCTTCTTTTGAAGGCTACAGTAAGGCACTGCCCTTCTTGAAGTATGTGTGGAGATACTTCCAGTGCATGGCTATGCAGTCTTCTCGGGACGCCGCCCGGATTCTGGCCCTGGGGGCTCCCAATGAGAAGGTTGTGGTGGCGGGTAACCTCAAGTATGACCAGGCCCTCCTCCAGCTGGAGGAGGTGGATTCCCGGGAGATTAGGGAACGTTTTTGCCTGACCCAGGATGAAGAGGTGGTGGTGGCGGGATCTACTCACCCCGGGGAGGAAGAGCTGATACTGGACGCCTTTATCTCTTTGAGAGAAGAGTTTCCCCGTCTCACCCTCATTTTGGCCCCTCGCCATCCCCGCAGGAGGGATGAGGTGGAGTCTGTCCTCCGGAACAGGGGGATGGCTTGGGTGCGGAAGACACAGGTAGAGGGGCGCAGGGGGGAGCCTGTCATTCTTTTGGATACCGTGGGGGAACTGGCAGCGGCCTACTCCGTGGCCCGGGTGGCCCTGGTAGGGGGATCCTGGATAGACCGGGGAGGCCATAATCCTCTGGAGCCAGCTTTCTTTGCGAAACCTGTCCTCATGGGGCCCAGCTACTTCAACTTTGTGGATATGGTGGAGGACCTCAAAAGGGAGGAAGGAATAAGGATAGTGGCCCGGGAAACCTTGGAAGGTGAAATGAGATCACTATTGGCTGACGAGGAAGAGGCCCGCTCTTTAGGGGAGCGGGCCCGAGGAGTTCTTATGAAAAATCGAGGCGCCCTGGATCGCCACATGGAACTCATCCAGGGCGTTTTAAGGTCGCCTTAAGCGCTGCTCTTTTTCCTTATCAACAGGTACCAGTCTCCCTGCTGAACCACGTCACTTCGCTGGTTCTTAATGATCACTTCCAGGACCAAAATGCCGTGGCCAGCCTTCTTACTCTCTTTCTTCTCTTTCACCTTGAACTCCACCCGGACGGTGTCCCCTATCTTCACGGGGGCGGTGAATCTCCAGTTTAAGCCCAGGAAGGCTTCAACGGTGCCTTCTACAAAGCCCAGACGACTCATGGCTCCCGTGGCTATGGAGAGGACCAGGAGACCGTGGGCTATAGGCTCGCCGAAGAGGCCAGCGCCGGCGAAGGTTTTGTCGGAGTGTAGGGGATTGAAGTCCCCCGATACGCCGCAGAAGTTGACGATGTCCGCCTCTGTGACCGTTCGGGCGGGTGAGGAGAAGACTTCCCCCACCTGGAACTCTTCCCAGTATTTGGCGGCTGGATGGATGGCTAGACTCATCTCTTGAAACCCTCCTTTCCCATGAACAGGGCCGTTTCGCCCAGCTCTTCCTCAATGCGCAGGAGCTGGTTGTATTTGCAGATCCTATCTGTACGGCAGGCAGAGCCTGTCTTTATCTGGCCAGCGTTTACAGCCACGGCCAGGTCGGCGATGGTGGTGTCCTCTGTCTCTCCCGAGCGGTGGGAGATGACCACTTTGTATCTGGCTTTGGTGGCCAACTCGATGGCTTCCAGGGTTTCGGTGAGTGTGCCGATCTGGTTGAGCTTGATGAGCACTGCATTGGCTACGTGGGATTCTATACCCTTCTTGATGATTTTGGTGTTGGTGACAAAGATGTCGTCACCTACCAGCTGGATTTTGCCTCCCAGGGTTTCTGTCATGTAGCGCCAACCCTTCCAGTCATTCTCGGCTAGGCCGTCTTCAATGGAGACGATGGGGTACTTCTCAACCAGCTGGGCGTAGAACTCCACCAGCTCCTCGTAGCTCTTTTCGGGTTTGGCTTCGGCCTTGAGAATGTAAAGGCCGTTTCTGTAAAACTCGCTGGCTGCAGGGTCTAGAGCGAGGGCCACGTCTTCGCCGGGAGTGTAGCCTGCCTTTTCGATGGCTTCTACCAGGATTTCCAGGGCTTCTTCATTGCTCTTAAGATCGGGGGCGAAGCCGCCTTCATCTCCCACGTTGGTGTTGTGTCCCTTGGCTTTGAGGACGGCCTTGAGGTGGTGGAAGACCTCGGAACCCATTCTCAGGGCTTCTGCAAAGGAGGGAGCACCCCAGGGAACGATCATGAATTCCTGGAGGTCTACGTTGTTGTCGGCATGGACTCCACCGTTGAGGACGTTCATTAGGGGTACGGGGAGTACCTTGGCGTTGACTCCTCCAATGTAGCGGTAGAGGGGTAAGCCTAACTCTAAGGCGGCAGCTTTAGCCACTGCCAGGGAGACACCCAATATGGCGTTGGCCCCCAGGCGGGACTTGTTCTCCGTGCCGTCCAACTGGATCATGGTTTGGTCTATGAGGACCTGGTCCAGAGCGTCCAGTCCTAGAATCTCAGGACCGATGACTTCGTTGACATTCTCCACGGCTTTTCTGACCCCTTTGCCCAGGTACCGCTCCTTCTCGCCATCCCTGAGCTCTAGGGCTTCCCGTTCTCCTGTGGAGGCGCCGGAGGGTACGGCAGCCCTACCCACTATCCCTGAGTCTAGGAGCACCTCTACCTCCACCGTAGGATTTCCACGGGAGTCTAGGATTTCCCGAGCCGTGACATCTAAAATTTCGCTCATACTCTTCCTCCTGAGGTTTTTTCGAGTCTCCCTGTTGAGTTTTGGTATCATAGAGAGCGGGGAGAAGGCCAGTCTTTCCCTTTCTGCCTGGTGCCTTTAAAGTTATTGATCCCTCTGATAGTTTAGAGAAAAAAGGAGGGGTTTGTGATGAGGCATCCTACCCTTTTCGAACTGAACCACCTGTGCAATGAGGAGGCTTGGAGGCTCTTTCGTATCATCGGCGATTTTGTTGAGGGCTTCGACGCTTTGCCCGCCTTTCTACCAGCGGTCACCGTTTACGGTTCAGCTCGGGTGAAGGAGGGT
>QMPS01000009.1 GCA_003648675.1 Aquificota bacterium | reverse complement strand
TAAAGGGGCCCTGGGAGTTGGGAAGGATAAGGGAGGCTGTGGCTTTGGCCCAGGAGGCTTTTTCCGGACTCAAGGAGAGGATGCACCCGGGTGTCATTGAGAAGGATTTTGCTTTGGAGTTGGAGTTTTTTATGAGGAGAAGAGGGGCTGAGGGAGCGGCTTTCCCTTTCATAGTGGCTTCTGGTTCCAGGTCGGCTCTACCCCATGGTGAGGCTTCTTCCAAAACCATAGATGATGGGGATCTGGTGGTGTTGGATTTCGGGGTTAAGTGGCGTGGGTATCATTCGGACATGACCCGAACACTGAAGTTTGGAGAGTGGCAGGATTGGGAGAGGGACATTTACCGGGTTGTTCTTGATGCCCAGCGAGCTGCTTTGGAGGCGATTAGGCCTGGGGTTGAGGCCAAAGAAGTGGATGCCGTGGCCCGTAGGATCGTGGAGGAGGCGGGCTATGGGGAGTTTTTCGGCCACGGTTTGGGGCATGGAGTGGGGTTGGAGATCCACGAGGCACCGACTCTCTCACCCACATCTCAGGATGTGTTGGAGGAGGGCATGGTTTTCACCGTGGAGCCCGGCATCTATCTCCCCGGTAAAGGGGGGGTGAGAATAGAGGACATGGTTTATTTGGGTTCAGGGGGGCCTGAGGTACTCACCAGCCTTCCCAAGGAGGTGGAGGGGTGAAGAAGGCTAGAGCCACCTTCAGGGTGAGGTATGGAGAGACGGATAGAATGGGAGGAGTCTACTATGCCAACTACGTGGCGTGGTTTGAGATGGGGCGGAGTGCCCTTATGAGGGAGGCAGGATGCCCTTATAGTCAGCTTGAGAAGGATGGGTGCATTCTCCCGGTGGTAGAGGCTTACTGTAAATACAGATACCCCGCCCGTTACGATGACCACTTGGTAATGGAGACCTGGCTCACCAGATTATCCAAGAGGGACCTTACCTTCAGTTACCGCATTTTGAGAGATGGGAGGGTTTTGGCTGAAGGATATACCCGTCACATACCCGTCGATCCTGAAGGGAGGCGTATCTGTGTGCCTTCTCACCTTTTCCCCCTGTTGGAGCCTTACTTGGATATTAGTGGGGTTTGACATGAGAATTGTTTATGTTGTAATTAGTCTTTGCGAGCTTTCTACCGCTGTCTGGGATGGAGAGGTTAGAGACGGAAGAGAGGGGTGGTCTTTTGTTTGGTTCTTCCCGCCCTGTGTGGCCGGTGAGGGGTAGAATAGCTATATCCACCCTTTCTATTCTATGTTGTTTTCTCCCTGGGGTGATGTTGTGTTAAAGGTCTATAGGGTGGGAGAATCCTCCTTTACCTATTGGTTAGATAGGTTAGAGAGGCGGGGGGAGGTTCTAGAGTCCCGGGTTATGGAGGATGTACGGGACATCATCGAAGATGTTAAAAGCAGGGGGGACGAAGCCCTTTTAGAGTATACTAGGAAGTGGGATAGTTTCCAGGTAGATTCTCCCCGAGATTTGGTTATAGACAGAGCTCGAATGGAGAAGGCCTTTACCTCTCTGCCAGGGGATCTTCGCTTTGCTTTAGAGAAGGCGTCGGACAGGATCAGGAGGTTCCATGAGGCTCAGAAGGAGAATTCCTGGTTCCTTTACGAGGGGAGTGGGACCATCCTGGGTCAGAAGGTGACTCCTCTGGAAAGGGTTGGTGCTTACGTTCCCGGGGGAAGGGCAAGCTATCCTTCTTCTCTATTGATGAACGTTATTCCCGCTCGGGTGGCGGGGGTCAAAGAAGTAGTGGTTTGTTCTCCCACGCCTGGGGGTGAGGTTAATGAGGCTCTTCTTGGTGCTGCCTATTTGGCCCAGGTGGACAGGATCTACAGGGTGGGTGGTGCCCAGGCTGTGGCTGCTATGGCCTATGGAACTGGGCTCATACCCTCTGTGGACAAGATTGTGGGGCCGGGCAATGTTTACGTAGCTACAGCCAAGAAAATGGTCTTTGGTAAGGTGGATATCGACATGGTGGCCGGTCCCAGTGAGATTCTCGTTTTGGCGGATGATACGGCCCCTCCCTCCTATGTCGCTGCGGATCTCCTTTCTCAAGCTGAGCACGATCCTTTAGCTTCGGCCATTCTTATCACTCCCTCGCAGACATTGGCTGAGGAAGTGGTTAAGGAGGTGGAAAGCCTTTTGAAGGGGTTGGCCACTTCCACTACTGCTCGGGATTCCTTGGCTAACTATGGGGGAGCAGTAGTGTGCTCTACCCTGGAAGAGGGGATAGATTTAGTGAATAAGCTCGCCCCCGAGCACCTGGAGATCCTAACCCGGGATCCCTGGGAGGTGCTGCCCCTGGTAAACCACGCAGGGGCGATTTTTTTGGGTGTGTACTCTCCTGAACCCATGGGGGATTACATGGCGGGGCCCAACCATGTCCTGCCTACAGGCGGGCGGGCTAGGTTCTCTTCTCCCCTTGGTACCAGGGACTTTGTCAAGTACTCCAGTGTGGTATCCTTGAGTAGGGAGGCTTTCATGGAGTTGAAGGAGGGGGTGGTCACCCTGGCCCAATGGGAGGGGTTGCCTGCCCATGCTAGGGCTGTGAAGATCAGAGAGTAGAAGGATGGGGAGGAAAGGATGAAATACATCAAGTGGTTTAGAGAGATAGGTATGGAGGACTTGCCTCTAGTGGGGGGCAAAAATGCCTCCTTGGGAGAGATGTTCCGAGCTCTCACTCCCAAGGGGATACAGGTTCCAGATGGTTTTGCCATTACAGTGGATGCTTACTGGGATCTTCTGGAGCATAACAATCTCAGAGAGAGGATCCGGGAGATCCTAGAAGGTTTGGATACCTCGGATATGGAGGATCTGTCCACCAGGGGAAAGAGGGTGAGGGACCTCATCTACTATTCCAATTTTCCCGAGGAGCTGGAGCAGGAGATCCGGGAGGCCTATGCCCAGTTGTGTGAAGAGTATGGTCCCGATACCGATGTGGCTGTTCGTTCGTCCGCTACAGCCGAGGATTTGCCCGATGCTTCCTTTGCAGGTCAGCAGGACACCTATCTCAACATCAAGGGGGCGGACAAGGTTATAGACGCTTGCAAAAAGTGTTTCGCCTCTCTCTTCACTAACAGGGCCATTTCCTACCGGCACGATAAAGGATTCGATCAGTTCAGTGTAGGTCTCTCCATAGGGATTCAGAAGATGGTCCGTTCTGACTTGGCTTGCAGCGGTGTGATGTTCACCATTGATACAGAGAGCGGGTTTAAAGATGTGGTTTACGTCACTGCCACCTACGGGCTAGGGGAAGTGCTGGTTCAGGGAGAAGTGAACCCCGACGAGTACTACGTTTTCAAACCTACCCTTTTGAAGGGCTACCGTCCCATTGTTCGTAAGCATCTGGGCAAAAAGCAGATCAAGATGATCTACTCTGATAAGGTGGGCACAAAGAGTGTTAAGAAGGTGGTGGTCCCCAAGTCGGAGAGGATGCTGTTTGCCCTTAGCGACGACGAGATCCTTAAACTGGCCAATTGGGCGGTGCTTATTGAGGACCATTACTCCCATAGGGCAGGTTCTCCCCGCCCCATGGACATAGAGTGGGCCAAAGACGGCATAACCAACGAGCTTTTCATCGTTCAGGCTAGGCCCGAGACAGTCCATTCCCAGCGGCGTATGGATGTTATGGAGACCTATCGTCTGAAGCAGCGGGGCAAGGTGCTGGTGACGGGTAAGAGCGTTGGAGACAAGATTGGTACGGGCAAAGTGAGGGTGATTTCTAGTGTCAAGGAGATGCATAAGTTTCAGCCTGGAGAGGTGCTGGTTACGGAGATGACGGACCCCGACTGGGAACCCATCATGAAGTTCGCTTCGGCCATCGTTACAGACAAGGGGGGCAGGACCTGCCATGCTGCTATTGTGAGTCGAGAGATGGGGGTGCCTGCTGTGGTGGGTGCGGGCAACGCCACAGAGGTGCTCATGAGTGGTCGGAATGTGACTGTCTCCTGCGCAGAGGGTGATGTGGGGTACGTGTACGATGGTATCCTGGAGTACGAGGTAGACAGGGTAGATCTCAAAGACCTGCCCCGTCCCAAGACCAAAATTATGATGAACCTGGGTAACCCTGAAGAGGCTTTCAAATACTCTTTCGTGCCCAACGATGGGGTGGGGCTTGCCAGGTTGGAGTTCATCATCAACTCCTACATTAAAATCCATCCCTTGGCTTTGGCTTATTTCCATAGGTTGGAGGAGATAGGTGCCAAAGCGGGGGCCACTCCAGATCAGATAGAGGAACTCAAGGCCACCATTGAGGAGATGACCATGGGTTATCCCAGCAAGACGGAGTACTTTGTGAGGAGGCTGGCCGAGGGTGTGGGCACCATCGCTGCTGCCTTCTATCCTGAGGACGTCATCGTCCGTATGAGCGATTTCAAGAGCAACGAGTACGCCAACCTCATTGGTGGGTTCCTCTTCGAACCCGAGGAGCACAACCCTATGTTGGGCTTCAGGGGTGCCAGTCGCTACTATCATCCCAAATATAGGGATGGATTTGCTTTGGAGTGTAAAGCCATGAAGGTGGTGAGGGATGAGATGGGCCTCACCAACGTGAAGCTCATGATACCCTTCTGCCGCACTCCTGAAGAAGGGGTCAAGGTAATCAAGGAGATGGAGAAGAATGGCCTTGTCCAAGGTGAAAACGGTCTTCAGATTTACGTTATGTGCGAGCTCCCCGTGAATGTGGTCCTGGCCGATGCCTTCTCGGATATCTTTGACGGCTTCTCCATCGGTTCCAACGACCTTACCCAGCTGGTTCTGGGGGTGGACAGGGATTCAGAGTTGATAGCCGACATCTTCGATGAGAGGAACGAGGCGGTGAAGCGCATGATAGCTCAGGTGATAGAGGTGGCTCATAGGTACGACCGGAAAGTGGGCATCTGTGGCCAAGCCCCCTCGGACTATCCCGAGTTTGCTCGGTTCTTGGTGGAGTGTGGCATTGACAGTATATCCCTCAATCCGGACACGGTCCTCAAAGGTACTCTCACCATCCTGGAGGCTGAGGGTAAGGGTAGGGGAGAAGGAAATTAATCTAGGTTAGGTTCTGGAGGGGGGATGGTTTATTCATCCCCCTTCTTTAAGCTTTCCAAAATCTTCAGGGTGCTTTTTGCTCTTGAGTCTTGGAAGGTTTTTTGTATCTCCTGGATTTCGGGGAATATGTCGAAGAAGGCCTCCACTATCAGAGGGTCGAAGTGCCTTCCGGATTCCCTCTTGATCACCTCTAGGACTTCTCTGTTATCCATAGCAGGTCGGTAGATCCTGTGGGAGGTGCAGGCATCAAAGAAGTCCGCTAAGCCGCATATGCGCCCTTCCATAGGGATCTCCTCTCCCTGTAGCCCATGGGGATAGCCCTTGCCATCCCAGCGCTCGTGGTGGGTGAGGGCCATGGTTTCCGCCATCTTTAATACCGGGTGTTGGGAGCCTGAGAGGATCTCTGCACCTATAATGGTGTGGCGCTTCATGATTTCGAACTCCTCGTTGGTGAGGGGTCCCTGTTTCAAGAGGATGCTGTCGGGGATCCCTATTTTGCCCACATCGTGCATTGGAGAGGCGTAAAGGATCTCTTTCTGCTCTTCTAAGGACAGGCCAATCTCCCGGGCCAGGATTTGGCAGTACCGACTCATCCTTTGGATGTGTTCTCCTGTTTCGTCATCCCTGTACTCAGCGGCTCTCCCCAGACGCTGAATGATTTCTAGATAGGCATTGTCCAGCTTTTTGTAGGCTTCCTGGAGCTCTTGGGTTCTCTTGTTTACCTCCCTCTCTAGGAGGTCTTTTATTCCTTCCAGATAGTCATTGTAGGCTTTCACCTTCAGAAGGTTCTTCACCCGGAGGAGAAGTTCCACTCTGTCTATGGGCTTCACCAAATATTCGTCGGCACCCACCTCTAGCCCTTTGAGTTTGGACTCTCTGTCTCCCAGGGCTGTCACCATCACGATGGGCGTGGTGGATAGCTCTTTCTTGGACTTGAGGATCTTGCACACTTCAAAGCCACTGATGTCGGGGAGCATGATGTCTAGAAGGATGATGCTGGGTTTTTCTGTCTGGGCTTTTTCTAAAGCTTCTGTGCCTGTTACAGCTTTGGCCACTTGGTAGCCCAGCTGTTGAAGGATGGTTTCCAAGAGCATTAAGTTTACCGGATCGTCATCTACCACCAGAATCTTGGTTGGTTCTTCCATCGTGTCCTCCAATTTTTCTTGGGGGCTGGGGAATTATCATCACAAATCGGGCCCCTTTTCCACCCTCTCCTTGTTCTACCCATATATCCCCTCCATGGGCTGTGACAATTCTCCTCACTAGGGGAAGGCCCACTCCCATACCCTGGTACTTTCTTGTGAGGGGATCTTCAAGCTGCTTGAAGGGTTCCCATATCTCTTCCATGTGTTCAGGGGGAATTCCTATTCCCGTGTCCCACACGGATATTTTAATTCCTCCAGGGGTTTCTTTCACCTCTACGCCGATCTTTCCCCCGGGAGGGGTGAATTTCACCGCATTGGATAGTAGATGGTGGAGGGCTCTGTGGATTTTGTCTCTGTCAAGGAGGGCGTGGCTGACCTCTATGTCTCTTTTGAGGTTTAGATCTTTCTCCAGTATTGAGGGACTCAGGGTTTCTAACACGTCTTCTACAAGGGGGTGAAGCTCTGTGTTTTCTATGTGTAGTTTTTCCTCTTCCTTTTTCATTTCCCACAAGAGGGTGATGTCTTCTATTGTTTCTTTCATTTCCTTGGCTTTCTCCAATATGTGATTTAGACAGTTTTGGGTGTGGGGTGGGAGTTTGCTTCTCTCTTCTTTCAGGATTTGGGAGAACCCTATGATGCTGTGGAGGGGTGTCCTCAGTTCGTGGGCCACCCGTTTCATGAAAGTGGCCTGGATCTCTTTGTTTTTCTTGAGTTCTTTCACTGTTTCCAAAAGTTCTTCTTCCCGGGCCTGTAGCTTTTGGGAAAGTTCCTTTTTCTTCCAGATTTTTTCTAGGGATGCTGCCAGGATTTTGGCTATGATTTGCCACGCTTTTTTCTTTTCGAGGTTTGCTTTGGTGTTCTTTGAGGGCAATACTATGAGGTGCCCCAGTGTGGTGTTCTCTAACTCTATAGTAAAACGCCATCTTCTTTCTGTTTCTCCGGCCATTTTGAGTAGCTCAGGGTTGGAGAAAGGTAACGTGAAGATCTCTTTGTCTCCCCATGGGGGTTCCATAATCAATACCAACCCTTCGAGGCCCAGATCTTCTAAAGGTATGAGCTTAAGAGCTTGGAGAATCTCATCTTTTTCTTTCGCCTTAACCATATGATAACAGAGAGTTAGGTGATCTATTCCCTTTATCCCAAGTGAGGTTTTTTTCACCTTTTCCCTCCTTAGGATGATGTGTGTATCATATCCTTGAGACTAGAATACCTTCTTTCTGTTTCTAGTCAATTCCAAGCTAGTCAAACATAGTATTCTGCTCTGGGAGTCTCTATAGTTCACATTTTATGGGTTCTATCCGGTTAAAGACTTACACTCTCTCCCTGTGTAAGTACAGAAATTACACACTTTTTCCCAATTGCCAACCCACCGGTTAGATATATTATGGTGTAGTCATAAAGTTTTAAATAATCGATTAAGGGGTAGGTATGGTAAAGGTCATTTTGGTGGACGATCATACGCTGTTCAGGGAAGGGTTGAGGCGCTTGTTGGAGGCGGAGGGAGACATTGAAGTGGTGGGGGAGGCTGAGGAAGGTCTGAAGGCTCTGGGGATGGTGAGGGTTTACAGGCCCGATGTGGCTATAGTGGATATAGCCATGCCTGGGCTCAATGGGATAGAGATCACCAAATTGCTCAAAGAGTCTTCCCCTGAGACAAAGGTGATAATCCTTTCCGTCTATGATCGTTTGGACTATGTGAAGGAGGCTCGTGAGGCGGGAGCCTCTGCCTACCTAGACAAGGACGTCTCTTCCCAGGTGTTGTTGGATGTGCTCAGGAGGGTTTTGAAAGGGGAGGAGTACTTTCCCCAGTTGGGTGATCTGAAGGGCAAGGAGAGGAAGAGGCAGCTCACTCCTCGGGAGAAAGAGGTGGTTAAGCTCATAGCTCTGGGGAAGACCAGCAGAGAGATTGCTCAGATCCTGGGTTTGAGTGTCAAAACGGTTAACACCCATAGGAACAACATAATGAGAAAGCTGGAGATAAAGAACACGGCTGGTCTGGTGAGGTATGCCCTCTTTTCCGGTCTAGTCACCCCTTTTGATTTGGGAGAGGAAGAGCTCAATATGTGAATGGATCTATCGGGGATTCGAGCAAACTAGAGTGGGGCCTTCTGAGGAAGGCCCTTTTTGGTTTCTTGAGGAGTCATTTTTTGATTCAACTTTGACACC
This sequence comes from Aquificota bacterium, assembly GCA_003648675.1. Classification (GTDB taxonomy): domain Bacteria; phylum Thermosulfidibacterota; class Thermosulfidibacteria; order Thermosulfidibacterales; family B14-G1; genus B14-G1. The sequence goes on along the minus strand of QMPS01000009.1, from coordinate 2,707 downwards.
CCTTTTCACTGTTGCTACTAAGGTGTGCAGTAGAGAACGCTAGGGGGTGGAGTTTATGAAGTTCTTTCTCGATACGGCCATAGTGGATGAGATTAGAGAAGCTGTGGAGTGGGGAGTGGTGGATGGTGTCACCACAAATCCCTCTTTGGTGGCCAAAGCGGGCAGATCTATGGAAGAAGTGATTTTGGAGATCTGTGAAATTGTGAATGGTCCCGTTTCTGCCGAGGTTCTAAGCCTTACTGCTGATGAGATGGTGCCGGAAGCCCAGAAACTGGCGGCTATTCACCCCAATGTGGTGATAAAAATTCCCATGACTGAAGAGGGGCTCAAGGCTGTTAAACGCCTCTCCAAGTTGGGTGTGAAGACCAACGTCACTTTGGTCTTCTCTGCCAATCAGGCTCTTATGGCGGCCAAGGCAGGGGCCACCTTTGTCTCTCCCTTCATTGGCCGTCTGGATGACATCTCCCACGAGGGTATGGATATTATTAGAGAGATTGTGCCCATTTTTCAGAACTATGACATGGAGACTCAAGTGATAGTGGCCAGTGTCAGACATCCCCGACATGTGGTGGAAGCCGCTCTTATCGGCGCCGATATAGCCACCATCCCTTTTAAAGTGCTGAAGCAGATGGTGAGGCATCCCCTGACGGACATAGGCATCACCCGTTTCCTGGAAGACTACAAAAAGGCCTTTGGGGAGAAGGGTTAGGGGAAGAGGCTAGGACAGGGGATTTGGGGTTTAGGGTTCAAGGTTCTATGTTCAATGTTCAACGTTGAACTTTGAACCTTGAACTTCGAGCGAGGGAGTTGGCTTCTCTCGCCAGGGTGATCCATTCCTCGGGTGATAGCTCCTGGGCCCGGGCTTTGGGGGGTATTCCCGCTTTTTCCAGCAGTTCTTCCCAATCTTTTCCGGGAATGGCTTTTTTTAGGCTGTTGGCCAGGGTTTTGCGCCTGTGCTGAAAGCCTGCTTCTGCCAGGATCTTGTAGGTTTCCTTCAAAGGACCCATGACAGGTCCCCGCCATTGGATTTTCACTATAGCCGAGTCCACCTCGGGCACGGGCCTGAAGCAGTGGCGGGATACCCGGTGGACCACTTTCACTTCGTGGGTGGAGGTAAGGAGGACGGTAAGAAGGGAATAGTCTTTTGTGCCCGGGGGTGCTGTAAGCCTCTGTGCCACCTCCCACTGGACCATAATGGCCATCTTTTGATATCGGCCCTCTTTTTCCCACAGCCTGTAGAGGAGTGGAGACGTGATGTTGTAGGGGAGGTTGGCAACTAGTTTCTCCGGGGGCAGATTTTCCAGGGGGATTTTCATTGCGTCTCCTTCAATGAGATGAAAGGTGGAGTGGTTTCCCAGTAGTTCCCGAAGAAACCGGCACAGTTGGGTGTCTTTTTCTACGGCCCACACCTCTGCTCCTCTGGTCAGCAGTCCCACTGTCAATGCGCCATTGCCTGGTCCTACTTCCAGGATCTTCTCCCCGGGAGCGAGGCGGGAGGCTTCCAGGATGATCTCTCTGATGTTGTCGTCCACCAGGAAGTTCTGCCCCAGTTTTTTGGAAGGCCTGAACCCCTTCTCGCGAAGCATTCGATATAGTGAGACACAGCTCTCCATGGTTAAATCCTTTTATAACCTCTGTTATCCTTTGCTGACCAGGGGTTTTATTGACTTTGGAGAAGGCCCTTTGCTACTATTTTCTACATTCGAAATTTTAAATTTTTATTTACTCCAGGTCAGGGGGGTTCTATGGGCATAGAGGAGAAACTCCAGGAGTTACGCCGGCTTAATGAACTGGCAGAGCTGGGCGGGGGTAAGGACAGGATCGAGAAACAGCACAAAATGGGAAAACTCACAGCCCGAGAAAGGCTGGATATTCTTCTGGATAAAGGCACTTTTGTGGAGATGGATAGATTTGTGGTTCATAGGTGTCCCCATTTTGGAATCGATAAGCAGAAGATCCTGGGCGATGGAGTGGTGACGGGCTATGGTAAGATTGATGGCCGTTTGGTCTATGTCTTTTCTCATGATTTCACTACTTTTGGTGGGTCTCTCTCTGAAATGTTCGGTAAAAAGGTTTGTAAGATTATGGATTTAGCCGTGCGCAACGGTGCTCCCGTCATAGGCCTAAATGATTCGGGAGGAGCGAGGATTCAAGAAGGAGTGGTCAGTTTGGTGGCCTATGCTGACATCTTTCTCAAAAACGTTTTGGCCTCCGGGGTGGTTCCTCAGATCTCGGCTATCATGGGTCCCTGTGCCGGTGGTGCTGTCTATTCCCCTGCTATGACGGATTTTACCTTTATGGTGAAGGGGACCAGCTATATGTTCATCACGGGTCCCGATGTTATCAAAGCCACCACTCATGAGGAGATAACAAAGGAAGAGCTGGGTGGAGCCATGGCCCACAACACTATCAGTGGGGTGGCCCATTTTGCTGCCGAGAACGACGAAGAGTGTCTCCTCATGATACGGGAGCTTATGAGCTTCCTGCCCAGCAACAACCTGGAGGACCCCCCTCATAAGGAGACCAACGATGATCCCTATCGGGAGGATGAGGACCTCAACCATCTGGTGCCCGATGATCCCAACAGGCCTTACGATATGAAGGAACTCATTCGGGCTGTGGTGGATGATCATTACTTCTTTGAGGTTCATCCCTACTTTGCCCAAAACATCATTGTGGGCTTTGCCCGGTTTAATGGCCAGGTGGT
>QMPS01000008.1 GCA_003648675.1 Aquificota bacterium | reverse complement strand
CTCTTGCTGTGAGGGAGTTGGCTGCCCTTCTCCAGGAAGAGGTGGATCAGGTGGTGGGCATTCTCCTCAAGAAGGGCGTGGCCGCTGATGAGAGGACAGTTATTCCCTTTGATCTGGCTAAAGTCGTGGGAGAAGAGCTTGGTTTTGAGGTGAGGAGGGAGGGAGAGGAGCCTGAGGAACTTCCAGAGGAGGGGGAGGAGCATTTAGAACCCAGGGCTCCTGTGGTTACTGTTATGGGTCACGTGGACCATGGGAAGACCACCCTTTTGGATTACATCCGCAGGACCAACGTGGCTGAGAGGGAGGCGGGGGGTATCACTCAGCATATCGGGGCCTACCGGGTTTCTTTGCCCGAGGGAGAGATCACTTTTATAGACACTCCCGGGCACCACGCTTTCACCACCATGAGAGCCAGAGGAGCCCAGGTTACAGACATAGTAGTCTTGGTGGTGGCCGCCGATGATGGGGTGATGCCCCAAACAGTAGAGGCCATCAACCACGCCAAAGCAGCGGGAGTCCCCATCATTGTGGCCGTCAACAAGATAGACAAACCCAACGCTAACCCGGACAGGGTGAAACAGGAGCTGGCGAAGTACGGTCTTATCCCCGAAGAGTGGGGAGGGGAGACCATATTCGTGGAGATCTCTGCTAAGCAGGGAACCAACGTGGACGAGCTCTTGGAGATGATCTTACTCCAGGCTGAGATGCTGGAGCTCAAAGCCAATCCCCGCAAGCCTGCTGTGGGTACGGTGCTGGAGGCTCGGTTGGACAACAAGAGGGGGCCTGTGGCCACTCTTTTGGTGAGGGAAGGCACCCTTAGTCGTGGCGATGCCCTGGTGGCTGGTCTTCACTGGGGTAAGGTGAGGGCTATGTTTGACCATCAAGGAAAGCCCGTGAAGGAAGCGGGCCCGGCAGTTCCTGTGGAGGTTTTGGGGCTTGCCGGAGTGCCTCTTGCTGGGGAACCTTTCATGGTGGTGGAGAGCGAGAAGAGGGCCAGGCAGATCAGTGAGGAGCGCCAGGAAAAGGCCCGAGAAGTCCAGCTGGAGAGGCCCAGGGTTTCCCTGGAGGAGCTTATGCGTCAGTTGGCTGAGGGCGAAACTCGGGAGTTCAGGATTCTTTTGAAGGCTGATGTGCAGGGGTCTTTGGAGGCCCTTAAGGAGTCGGTGAAAAAGCTTTCCACCGAAGAGGTGAAGGTGAATATTGTCCATGCTGGAGTGGGAGCGGTGACAGAGTCGGACGTGATGCTGGCTGCTGCTTCCAAGGCGGTGATTATAGGTTTCAATGTGAGGCCCGATGCCCAGGCTAGGAAGGCCAGTGAGCGAGAGGGAGTGGAGATCAGACTTTACAGGGTGATCTACGACTTGCTGGACGATGTGAAGAGGGCTATGGAGGGTATGCTGGAGCCCGAATATGAAGAAGTGGTCCTAGGCAGGGCTGAAGTGCGCCAGGTCTTCCAGGTCCCCAAGGTGGGCAGGGTGGCTGGTTGTTACGTTCTGGAAGGTCTCGTTCCCAGGAACGCCAAGGTGAGATTGGTACGGGATGGTGTTGTTATCTATGAGGGTGGGATAGCCTCCCTGAAACGATTCAAAGAGGATGTGAAGGAGGTGGCCGCCGGTTACGAGTGTGGTGTGGGTCTTCAGGACTTCAATGACGTTAAGGAAGGAGATGTCATTGAGGCCTATGAGCTCAAGGAGGTACCCAGGAAGCTGTAGCTTTCCTGGTGGCCGCGTTTATCTTATTGAATGAACCCTGAGGGTCGAGATGTTTATCGGTAGCTGTCGGTTGGTATTGGAGATCCCCGGGAATAACAGCCTGAAGGGGAAGCGGATGGTGGTGAAGAGTCTCAAGGACCGCCTGAGGAACAGGTTTCAGGTGTCTGTGGCAGAGGTGGAGGACCTGGACAATCACAGGAGAGCGGTGCTAGGGGTGGCCTATGTAACCAACACCAGACGGCACGCCAATCAGGTTATGGATCAGGTGGTAGATTTTGTGGATGCCGATGGGAACATTTATCTGGTGGACTACGTAATAGAGATTCTGTGATGAAGGGTGGACACAGGATAGAAAGGCTCCAGGAGCTCTTCAAAGAAGAGATATCCCGCATGTTGGTGGAGGGTCGCATTAAGGATCCGGGGGTGGGTTTTGTTACCATCACTAAAGTGGAAGTGACTAGGGATCTGAGCTTTGCCACCGTCTATTTTTCAGTGATGGGCTCTGAGGAGGAGAAAGAGGAGACCCTTCACGCTTTGGAGAGGGCTGCAGGGTATATTCAAGGTCAGATGGGGCGATCCATTAGAGTGAGAAAGATACCCAGGCTCCGCTTCAAGGTGGACAAAAACTTGGAGCATAGCCTGAGGATAGGGGAACTCCTCCAGAAGATCCGGGAGAAAAAGTAGTTGGATCTTTACGAGGTCATTATCCAGGAGTTGGAGCGCACGCCGGGGGCCACCATTTTTATCCATAAGAGCCCCGATGGAGATGCTTTAGGCTCGGCTCTCACCCTGGCAATGGCTTTGGAGGCTCGAGGTAAAGAGGCGGAGATCTACTGCTGGGACGCAGTGCCCTACTTCTACCGTTTCCTTCCGGGTTGGGAGAAGGTGAAGAGAGTGAGACAGGAGAACGAGGTGTTTTTCTATCCTTTGGTGGTGGGCTTGGATTCCAGTGACTTGGGGAGGCTGCCCTTCCTTGAGGGTAGGCCCCCGGGGAAGGTGGTGAACATTGATCATCACCCCACCAACACCAGGTGGGGTGACCTCAATTTGGTGGAGCCAGGGGCTGCTGCAACGGGAGAGATAATCTTCCGTCTTCTGGAGAAGTGGGGCCTTGAGATCACTCCGGAGATGGCTACATGCCTTTACACCGCTATCTTTACCGATACGGGAGGTTTTCGATTCTCCAACACTACAGAGGCCAGCCTCCTCTACTGTCATAGACTGGTGAAACTGGGGGCTTCTCCTTATGAGGTGGCCACTCACGTGTATGAGAGTTATTCTCCGGGCCGAATGCGTCTCCTTGGTCTGGCTCTTAATACCCTTTCCATGGCGGCCGAGGGAGGAGTGGCTTGGATAGTGGTGACCAGAGAGATGATGGAGGCTACCGGAACCGGCCCCGAAGATACCGAGGAGTTTGTCAACTTTCCAAGATCCATTCGAGGAGTGGAGGTAGCCCTTCTTTTTAGGGAGACGGAGAGCGGGGTGAAGGTGAGTTTTCGTTCCAAGGGGAAGGTGAATGTGGCGCTCATAGCGGCCTCCCTGGGGGGAGGGGGCCACAAAGCGGCTGCAGGATGTGATATGGAACTCCCCTTGGAGGATGCCATTAAAAGGGTTGTGCCCCTAGTGGAGGAGACCCTAGCTTGCTGCACCTCTTCTACCTTCTCCTGAAGCACTTTGGCCCTCAGCATTGGTGGCCTGCCCAGAGCCCCTTTGAGGTTATGGTGGGGGCTGTCCTTACCCAGAACACTGCTTGGAAGAATGTGGAACAGGCCATAGCCAACTTGAGGGAGGCTGGGGTACTGGACCCTAGAGCATTGTTCTCTGTCTCTTCCCAGGTCTTGGAGGAGCTTATCAGGCCGGCGGGTTTTTACAGGGTCAAGGCAGCCAGGCTCAGATCTTTGGTTGAGTATATCCTGGATCGTTATGGGGGAGAGGTAGAGCTCATGGCCCGAGAGCCTGGGTGGCTTCTTAGAAAGGAGCTCCTCTCCATTCATGGTATAGGAGAGGAGACTGCGGATTCCATTCTTCTCTACGCTCTGGATAAGCCCTTTTTTGTGGTGGATACTTACACCAGACGCATCCTCACTAGGCAGGGGGTGATCAAGGGACGGGAGCCTTATAGCGAGATTCAGCGCCTCTTTATGGAGAGTCTCCCGGCAGACGTGGAGCTTTACAAAGAGTACCATGCCCTGCTGGTGGAGCTGGGTAAGAGGTACTGCAAGACCAGAAGTCCCCTCTGCTTAGAGTGTCCTCTCTACTTGGAGGTGGGGTGTGGGTAGGGTTAGGCCTCTTCCTCCTTCTCTGGTGAGTAAGATTGCCGCCGGTGAGGTGGTGGAAAGGCCTGCTTCTGTGGTGAAGGAGCTGGTGGAGAACAGCCTGGATGCAGGGGCTTGTCAAGTGGAGGTGGAGTTGGAGGATGGGGGGCTGAGGCTTGTCAGAGTGGTAGATGATGGGGAGGGCATGGAGGAAGAGGATGCCCTTCTTGCCTTAGAGGAGTATTCCACCAGCAAGATAGCCACTATCCAGGACCTCTCCTGTATCACCACTTTGGGTTTCAGGGGTGAAGCTCTCCACGCCATTGCTGCTGTCTCCCGCTTCACCCTCTTCACCAGCCCTGGGGGTCTGGGTACTGTGGTCAAGGTGGAAGGTGGGGTTTTAAAATCCGTGTCAAAAAAGCCTAGGAGTAGGGGAACTACTGTGGAGGTGAGGGACCTCTTCTTCAACCTTAGGGCTCGCCGCCGTTTTCTGAGGTCTCCGGTTACAGAGCGGTCCCACATCCTCCAGGTGATGAAAGAGTATATACTGGCCTATCCCAAAGTCCGTTTTCTTCTCAGGGAGAGGGGAGAAGTGCTCCTGGAAGCGCTTCCCGGGGATCTGAAAGAGAGGGCGGCTGCCCTCTGGGGACTGAAGCCGAAGGATATTCTCTCACTTGAGGCTCAGGATGGTTCCATGAGGCTGGAAGGGGTGCTGGCTGCTCCCCCTTTTACCAGGAGGGATGCTAGGGGGGAGTTTTTCTTTGTTAATGGCCGTCCTGTAAAAGATCGGCTCCTTGCCGGGGCCCTTATGGAGGGGATGCGAACCCGTTTGGTGAAGGGGGAGTATCCCTTTTGTGGACTCTTTCTTAGCATCCCTCCAGAGGATGTGGATGTCAACGTTCATCCCTCTAAAAGGGAGGTGAAATTTAGGCGCCCTTATGAGGTGGCTTCTCTGGTGAAGAGGGGAGTGGCAGCGGTCTTGGGTGGACCCTCTTCAAAGGGGTCTGCAGAAAGCCCTTCTTATTCCTCTCACCTTGGGCTTTCTTTCCAGGGGAGGATGGAAAGGGTAGAGGAGGTCAGAATGCCCTTTTCCCTTCCTTCATGGCGTTTTCTAGGGGAGTATGCTGGCCTCTTTTTCTTGGTAGAGATGGAGGGGGACCTGGTGTTGGTGGACAAGCATGCCCTACACGAGAGGATGCTCTACGACACTATTAGGGAGGGTTGGGAAAAACAGGGAAAAGTGAGACTTCTCTTGGTGCCTCTTGAGTTTTCTATGGAGGAGACGGAGCTTTCCAGGTTGATGGGGACCAGGGAGGTGCTGGAAGGGATGGGCTTTCGCTTTCAATTGAAAGGGGAGGGCTTGTGTGAAATAAAAGGGGTGCCCCAGTGGTTTCAGGGGGATGCCGTGGCCTTTTTCCAATCCTGGGCAGCGGAGGGTGAGGTTGTGGGAGAGGAAGAGCTAGTGGCCAGGGCAGCTTCCTTGGCTTGTAGAGAGGCTGTGAAGGCTGGCGATGCCCTGAGCGTGGACCAGATAGATAGGCTGCTGGCCTTTTTGGAGTCTCGGGGGCTGGACCTGACCTGTCCCCATGGGAGGCCCGTGGCAGTGAGGCTTTCCAAGGGAGATGTGGAGCGACTCTTTAAAAGGAGGATCTGATGTTGGACAGGAAGCTCTTGAAAGAGACAGTGGGTCTCTACTCCGAGTTGTCTCTCATTCATGTGGTTTCAGCTTGTAAAGCTATGTTGAAGGAGGGAATTCCCGAGGATCTCTCCTCTCTGATGGATCATATCAGGCTTTTGAAAGATATGGGAGAATTGCTCTCCCGAACCCTGGACACCATCTACGCCGTAGAGGATATAGATGAAGATTTGGGAGAGGATTGGGAGGAGGGGGGTTTATGAGGCTCACCAGATACTACATGCCCACCTTGAGGGAGAAGCCTGCCGAGGCAGAGATCGTCAGCCATCAGCTCATGCTCCGGGCGGGAATGATTCGCAAGCTGGCCTCTGGTATCTACTCTTTCCTGCCTTTGGGATATCGAGTGGTGAGGAAAGTGGAGGAGATTGTCCGCCAGGAGATGAACGCCAAAGGGGCCTTGGAAGTCTTTCTTCCTGTGGTCCAGCCTGCTGAGCTTTGGAGAGAGACGGGGCGGTGGGACCGATTCGGCAAAGAGCTTCTTCGCTTCGAAGATAGGGGGGAAAGGGAGTTCTGTCTGGGCCCTACTCATGAGGAGGTGATAACCGATCTGGTGAGAAACGAGCTCAGGTCTTACCGTCAGCTCCCTGTCAATCTCTACCAGATTCACATCAAGTTTAGGGATGAGATTCGACCCCGTTTCGGTCTCATGAGGGCCCGGGAGTTTATCATGAAAGACGCCTATAGTTTTGATGCCGACGAGGAGGGGCTCAACAGGAGTTACGAGGATATGTACGACGCCTACAGTCGTATCTTTCACCGTTGTGGCCGCAAGTTCACCGCGGTGGAGGCTGACACTGGAGCCATAGGTGGGGATGTCTCCCACGAGTTCATGGTCTGGGCTGACACGGGAGAAGACGTGATAGTGGGCTGTTCTCAGTGTGGTTACGCTGCCAATTTGGAGAAAGCGGAGTTTCGGGTTCCTAAAGGGAGAGGCGACGAGAAGGAGAAGTCCTTGGAGAAGGTCTATACCCCCGACATGAAAACGGTGGAGGAGGTGACGGGGTTCCTGGGTGTCTCTCCTTCCCAACTGGTGAAGACCCTTCTTTATAATACTGATAAGGGGTTTATAGCCCTTCTTATCCCCGGTGACAGGGAGGTGAATGAGACCAAAGTGGCCCGGTTGTTGGGCCTGGAGAAGCTGGAGTTGGCAGCCTTTCGTGATGTGGAGGAACTCACGGGGGCTCCGGTAGGCTTTGCTGGTCCCATTGGCCTGGGAGGGGTGAAGTTGGTGGCAGATAGGCTCCTGGAGGGGGTGAAAAACGTGGTGGTGGGTGCCAACGAAGAGGACTATCACTACGTCAACGCCAACTGGGGTCGAGACTTCCTTCCCCACGTGGTAGGGGACATTGTGAAGGCCCTGCCCGGGGATCCCTGTCCCAGGTGTGGTGCGCCTCTGGAGTTTTCCAGGGGGATTGAGGTTGGTCACATCTTCAAGCTAGGCACCAAGTACAGCGAAGCCATGAGAGCTTACTTTTTGGATGCCCAGGGCCAGGAGAGGCCTTTCGTTATGGGGTGCTACGGTATAGGGGTGACCAGGACAGCAGCAGCGGCTATTGAGCAGCACCACGATGAAGACGGCATTATTTGGCCTATATCCATAGCACCCTATGAGTGTTACCTTCTGCCTACCAATACGAACCGACAGGATATAAGGGAGGCGTCTGAGAAGGTTTACCAGGGTTTGGTGGAGAAGGGAGTGGAGGTTTTGCTTGACGATAGGGAAGAACGGGCTGGCGTGAAATTCAAAGACGCCGACCTCATAGGGGTTCCCATTAGGCTCACCTTTGGTGAACGGGGCATCAAGAGGGGGGTCTGTGAACTCAAACTTCGCCGTGAGGAGAAGAGCGTGGAGGTGCCTTTGGAGAGGGCGGTAGAAGAGGTAATGGCCCTCAGAGACTCCCTCTTCCTGGAGGTGAGGCCCTGAGGCTTTCTCTTTTTCTCTTCCTTTCTTTGGTTCTTTGGGGATGCGCCACCCAAGGTGTCCTTCCCCGGACTCCTTCGTTGGGGGATCAGAGGGAGTGTCGGGAGAAGCTGGCCTTACTGCAGGAGGAGCTGGAGCTGGAAAGGGTCAAAGCTGCCTGGCTCCAGACTCTGTTGGAGCTGAAAGAGTCTGAGGGAGAGAGCCTTCCTTCTCCACCTGCCACCTATGGAGAGGCTGTAAACGTACTTTTTCCCTCCAAACCTTGGGTTCCTGCCCTTTTCTGTCAGGCCTATTTGGATATGAGGGAAAGAGATCCGAGGGCTTCAAATACCTTCAAAGCCTTCGTGGAGCGCTACCCCCACCATCCCCTGGCCGATGATGCCCTCTACTATATGGCCCAGGAGGCCCTTCGTCTGGGGGATCGGAAGAAGGCCCTGGCCTTGCTGGGAAAGTTGGTGGAGACCTATCCACATGGAGATAGGGTCTCTCAAGCCAAGTTAAAAATAGGGTTGATTTTAGTGGGGGAGGGTAGGATAAAAGAAGGAGAGATAGAGATAGAAGAGGTATTGGAGGGGTCTCCTTACACCCTGGGAACACAAGAGGCAGAGGCCCTTCTCAAAAGGGGGGGAAGATGAGGGTAAAAGGGTATGTGATAGGTGTGGTGGCGATAGTGGTCCTTTCCTTGGTGGCTGGGTCGGGATGGACCAAGGAGCTGAAGAAGGTGGAGAAGGGAGCTTATTACGTGGTGAAGAAGGGGGATACCCTGTGGGCCATATCCCAATCCTTCTACGGTAATCCCCTCTACTGGCCTATTCTGTGGGAGACCAACGCGAAGGAGGTGGTCAATCCCCACTGGATCTATCCAGGGGAGATGCTCTATATTCCCCATCCTTCGGAGATGGCGGCTCTTGTGAAGACTCCTAAGCCTGAGAAAAAGAAGATCGTCAAAAAGAAAAAGCCAATTTTGAGCAGGGAGCTGGTGCTCTTTGCTGGTTATATATCTCCCCATCCCATTTCTTCTCCCTACACCTTGGGCACTAGTGTCTATGACGCTGACAAGACCATCTTCAACCAGTTAGAGCAGGTCACCCTCTTCTGGAATTCCAATGCTGCTCCTCCAAAGGTGGGAGAGAAGTTTATGGTGGTGAGGAATGGGGACAAGGTGAAGGTCCCTGGTACTAAGAGGGTTTTGGGTTGGGAGATCCTCAACCTGGGCATAGTGGAGGTTGAGAGGGTGGGTGAAGATAGGGCCCAGGGTGTGGTAGAGACGGTGGCCTTCTCTGTTCATAAGGATGACCTTTTGGTTCCCCTTCAAGTGCCTCCTCCCATTTACTCTTTGGCTGCTAGTCCTGAAGGCAAAGAGGGCGTCATTGTGAGGCTCCAGGAGAACAAAGACGCGGGAGGTCTTATGGACTTCCTCTACGTGAGTCTGGGCAAGAAGGATGGTTTAAAGCCTGGCATGGTGCTGAACGTTTACTCCCCCGAGGGTGTAAATCAGGTGGTAGGGAAGCTGGTGGTGCTAAGGGTGACGGAGAGCGCTGCCACATGCTATCTTTGGACTTCGGCTATGCCCCTGAAGCCTGGCATGGTGGTGAAGGGGGGGGCTTTGTAGATTTTTCCTAGTTCCAGGGGGTTTTGGGAAGACGGGGAGGTGTTAGTAGGAATCCCATGGCCTCTACTGCTTCGTGGGGAGAGTTGAAGACGGGGTAGATCCCCAGGGCTTTGGCTCCCATCACTTTTTGAAGGTCTCCCCCTAAAAAGAGAGAGATAGGCTTTTGGTATGTTTGGCAGATTTCCCTGGTCCTTTTCATGATGTACTCCACCAGTTCCCATTCCCTGTCAAAGAGCTGGATCAGGAAGACCACCCCGTGGAAGATCTCTTCTCGGACTATCTCTTCGATGATTTCTGTGTACTTCACAATGTCAAATAGGTCTCCTAGGTCTAGGGGGTTAGTGGGGCGGATCACTCCTGCTCGAAAGAGGCTCTGGACGAAGTCCAAGAAAGGTTGAGGATAGGGGGGTAGCTGGAAGCCCATGTTTCCTGCTGCATCTGCAGCTAGTACTGCCTCTCCTCCGGAGCGTGATACTATGGCTAAGTTGTTTCCCTTAAGAGGCGGGAGGTGAAGGGCCTTGACGGCTGCCAGGGCTTGGTTGTTGTTTACCACCCTAATCTTGCCTGCCTGGACGATGGCTCCGGTAAGGATCTCTTCTCTGGTGGCCATGGCCGCTGTGTGGAACCGGGCAATCTGGGCTGAGGCCTCTGTGACGTTTGCTTTGTGGACTACAACGGGTTTGCTTATTCCCTTCAGGGCTTGGTAGAAGGCTCTGCCATTGCTGATACCCTCCAGGTAAAGAAGCACCATCTGGGTGTTGGGGTCCTTTTCCAGATGGTGCAGGAAGTCTGCCTCGTTCAGGATCAGTTTATTTCCCATGCTCACAAATTTACTGATCCCTAGACCTTCTTCGCATAATAGATTCACGTAACTCAGTCCTACTCCTCCACTTTGGGCGATGACAGCCACAGAGCCATGGTGGATTTTAGAAGGATCGAGAGGCATGAAAGAGGTCACCAGTCCTGATGCCCTGTCGGTCACGCCGATACAGTTGGGGCCTACTATTCTGAGTTTTCTCTTGTGGGCCAGCTCCCTCAAAGCCTTTTCCATTCTCTCTCCTTCTTCCCCATGCTCGGAGAATCCACCCGTTTCTATGATGAACCTCTGGGTTCCTCTGCGGGAGAGAACCTCCACTACCTCTATCACCCTGGGGGCAGGTAGGAGGATAACGGCCACGTCTATGTCTGGTGGCAGGTGTTGGAGCTCATTGTGGATGCGGTGGCCGTATATGTGTCCGGGTCTTCTTCCGTAACAGATCACCTCTCCCTGGAAACCGAAGCGGATGAGGTTCCACACGATGTTTCTGCCGAGGTTCTCTGGGGAGGGTGATACTCCTATTACAGCCACTTTCTCCGGATGAAAGAGTTTCTCCAAGTTTATCTCCCTTTCGTAAGGTAGTTATTGAATAAACTATTTTTTATCGCTTGTCAATATTCCAATGTATTGCCGATGCATTGTGGCCTAAGTAACTTATTTTACGGGCAGTTGGTCATATTACCTTTCGATAGGTCGTTTTTCTACAAATAATATTTGACAAACCACATTACATTTACTAAGGGGTAAACCATGAACCGGCTGGATCTCATATACAGTGCGGCTACCAAGCTCTTTTCAGAGAAGGGCTATAGGGGGGCGAGCCTCCAGGACTTGGCTCAGGAGGTGGGAATAAGGAAGGCCTCTCTTTATCATTATGTGGCCAATAAGGAGGAGCTTCTCTACCACATATTTTTGCACGTGGGAGAGAGAATCCAGGCTCAGTTTTTGAAGATTAGGAAGGACTGTCCCCATCCATTGGAGCGGATAGAGCGTTTCATAGGCTGTTACCTCTCTTTTGTAGTGACTGACAGGCCCGCCTTCCGGATTTTCCTCACCGAGAAGAAGGAACTAACTCCTCAGCACAGGGAGAGGGTGGAGGCCATCTGCGATTTGCTAAATTCTCTCATGAGGGAAGCCATAGTCCAGGCAAAGATGGAGGGTTTGGTCCCGGAGGACGTGAAAGAGGATTTGGCCACCCTTTTCATTTTTGGCGCCTGTAACTGGG
>QMPS01000007.1 GCA_003648675.1 Aquificota bacterium | reverse complement strand
GGGTCATCGTAAGGCCTCAGGAGATGGGGGACGAAGAAATCTATATGCTGGCCAGGGACATCGCCAAGCGCCTGGAAGACGAGCTCACCTACCCCGGTCAGATCAAAGTCCACGTCATCCGTGAAACCAGGGCGGTGGAATATGCCAAATGACAGGGTGAAGATCCTCTTCATCGGCGACATCGTGGGCAAGCCTGGCAGACGAGCCCTAAAGATGTGGCTCCCCCGGCTCATGGAGGACCATCAAGTGGATCTGGTGGTGGCCAATGGGGAGAACGGGGCCGGGGGATTCGGCCTCACCCGGGAAATCGCCTTGGAAATCCTCAACGCTGGCGTGGACGTCATCACCAGCGGCAATCACATCTGGGACAAGAAAGAGTTCCTGCCCGTGATAGACCAGCTGGAACGGGTAATAAGACCTGCCAACTACCCCCCTGGAGTACCGGGAAGAGGCTGGATAAAAGTGAGAACCCCCTCCGGCGTCCCCGTAGTAGTCCTCAACTTGGAAGGACGCATCTTCATGGAGCCTCTGGATTGCCCCTTCAGAAAGGCCGATGAGGTCCTCAAAGCCTTTCCCGACACCATTGTAGTGGTGGACTTCCATGCAGAAGCCTCATCAGAAAAGATGGCCCTGGCTTGGCACTTGGACGGCAGGGTATCAGCCATAGTAGGCACCCACACCCACGTCCAGACCGCCGACGAGCAGATCATGCCCTCAGGAACAGGCTACATCACGGATGTGGGCATGACAGGCCCCTCTCTCTCTGTCATCGGCATGAATCCTCAAGATCCTCTAAAACGTTTCCTTACCCATCTGCCCAGCCGCTTCGAAGTGGCCAAAGGACCCGTCCAGCTCAACGCCCTGGTGGTGGAGATTAATCCCATCACCCGCAAGACTGAAGCCTTGCAGCGAATTTTCTTGAGAGAGGAAGATGGAAACTAAGATCCTCTGGGGTAAAGAACTGGCCCAAGAGACCATAGAAAGGATCGCCAGGGAGGTGCAGAACTTCCAAGAAGAGGGCAAGAGGTCCCCCGGGCTGGCGGTGATCCTGGTGGGAAACGATCCCGCATCTCAGATCTACGTCTCCCACAAAGAGCGAGCCTGCGAAAAGGCAGGGATCCACTCCATGGGCTATCGCCTCCCCTCGTCCACCTCCATGGACGAGATGCTGAACCTCATAGACCAACTAAACCAGCGGGAAGAGGTGGATGGCATCCTAGTCCAGCTTCCCCTCCCTTCCCACCTGGATCCCTCCCCCATCATCGAGGCAATAGACCCCGTGAAAGACGTGGACGGCTTCCACCCCCTGAACATGGGTAAACTGGCCTTGGGAGAGGAAGATATAGTGCCTTGTACCCCCAAAGGAGTCATGGCACTTTTGGACCACTACGGGATAGAGGTAGAAGGCCAAGAAGTAGTAGTAGTGGGAGCCAGCAACATAGTGGGCAAGCCCCTCTCCCTCCTCCTGGTGAATCGCATGGCCACCGTAACGGTATGCCACATCAAAACTCAAGAACTGGCCCTCCACACCCAAAAGGCCCAAATCATCTTCACAGCCACAGGGGTAGCCCACCTCATCAAGAAGGAGATGGTACCCCAAGGGGTCATCATTTTTGACATTGGCATCTCTCGCATCAACGGGAAGATAGTCGGGGACGCCGACTTTGAGGGACTCCAGGGATGGGCCAATGCCATCACCCCCGTGCCCGGCGGCGTAGGGCCCATGACCGTAGCCATGCTCATGGTGAACACCCTGGAAGCCTACAAAAAGAGGATAAATCAGGAAACATGAGGCTGGCCCTCTCTTTTCTCACAGTGTCCCAACTCACGGAACTGATAAAACAGGACCTGGAGAGCAACTACCGAGACATCTGGGTAGAAGGAGAGATCTCCACATTAAGGGTCTCTCCAGCGGGCCATTACTATTTCAGCTTGAAGGACTCCAAGGCCCAGATAAAAGCTGTCTTCTTCAAAGGCAAAGCTCGGTTTTTCCTCCGCCACCTCAGAGAGGGAAACAAGGTCATCTGCCACGGCGACCTCTCCCTGTATCAAGAGCGGGGTGAGTTCCAGATCGTGGTGGACTTCTTAGAACCTCGGGGCAAAGGGGAACACTTCCTGCGCTTGGAACTCCTAAAGAAAAAGCTAGCCGCTGAAGGCCTCTTCGATCCCCGGAACAAAAAACCCCTTCCTCTCCTCCCCAAGGCTATAGGGGTCATTTCCTCTCCCCGAGGAGCAGCCATAAGAGACGTCATCAAGGTGATAGAAGAGACCTTCCCCCGAGTCCACATCCTCCTCTACCCCGTCTCCGTCCAAGGGGAGAGGGCCTCTCATGAGATAGCCCTGGCCTTAGAGGAGCTCAACTTGCTGGAAAATGTGGATGTCATCATCCTGGCCAGGGGTGGAGGAGCCAAAGAAGACTTGGCCGCCTTCAACACCGAAGAGGTGGCCAGGGCCGTTGCCTCGTCCTCTATACCCGTAATATCCGCCGTGGGTCACGAGATAGACACCACCCTAGCCGGCCTGGCCGCCGATGCCCGGGCCCCCACTCCCTCGGCAGCAGCCCAGACGGTGGTGGCCAAGGCTGTAGAGCTGGAGAGGGCTTTGAAAACCCTCGAAGCCAGGATGCTCAAGGCCCTCCAGACACACCTTACCCTCCACCCCACACAACTCCAAAACCTAAAACTACGCCTGGAAAAGACCAACCCCCAGAGGGTACTGAAAGAACAAACCCTAAAGCTGGAAGAGCTCAAAAGCAGGCTCACATCGGCCATCGCAAGAGCAAGTACCCTGAAAATGGAAAGAATGAGACAGCTCTCCTTGCGCTTTTCCCTCCAGTCGCCTGTCAAAAACCTTCGAAATAAAAGGGAAGAGCTGAAAGCCAAAAAGGAGAAACTCCACCGAGCAACATGGCAGCTTATCAGAGAAAAAAGGGAAGGCTTCACGCCTTTGGCAAAGGCCCTGGAAGCCCTATCCCCCTTAGCCATACTCAAAAGGGGCTACTCCATAACCCTCACGGGCCGAGGCGTTCCCGTAACCGCCTTTAATCAGGTGAAAGAAGGAGAAAAAGTGAAAGTGATTCTCCATAGAGGGCTTCTCTCTTGCACTGTGGAGGAGAGGAAAGAGACACTCTCGTTCCCCTTTTCACCCCTCCCACCCACAAAAAAACAGAACTGAAAAAGTAGGGAAGCTCTGGTATTTTTCATCCCTTTTTGGTAGTATCAGGACAAAAAACAAGGCTTTATACAAACAAATAAAGGGATCTCTAGAGAGGTGAATGGGAAAAACCTACACCCTTCAGGAGAGGGGAGATGTGTTTTATGTAGTTATCCCAAGCAGATGAACAGTTCTCCCCGGACAAGGAAAAAAGTAAGAGAACAACGCGAGGTCCACCTTGCAGCACTCTCAAGCCCAGAGGGAAAGGAGACTCGTTTATGAAAGGGAAGGCTGGCAGAGGGAAGATCCTCTTGATAGATGATAACGAACTCCTCCAAGACCTGGGCAAGGATATACTAGAGCACCTGGGTTACACCCCCATAATCGCCTCCGAAGGGGAAGAAGGTGTAGAAATCTATCGCAAGGAAAAAGAGGAGATCCAAGCGGTCCTTTTGGACGTAGTGATGCCAGGTTTAGGGGGACTAGAAGTCTTCAGGAGGCTTAAAAAGATCAACCCCGAGGTGAAGGTACTGGTCATAAGCGGCTACAGTGAAGAAAAGCGGGCAGGGGAACTCATGAAAGAAGGGGCCCTGGGATTCATACAAAAACCCTTCAAGATCCACCAGCTCTCTCAAAAACTCCAGGAGATTCTGGAGGGAAAATGACGCCCCTCCCCCTCCACGAAAAAAAGGCCCTTCTCTCTTGGATAGAAGGGACCTTCGGCATTCCCATCAAAAGGCTGGAACCCCTTCTTCTCTTCAAGAAGGGCAGGGACATTTGGATGGCCTCACCCCAGCTCCAAGAGATAGCCCTACCATCCACCACCCGAGCAGGGACCAGGCTGGCCCGCCAAGACCGCCGGAGTTACCGCCTCACCACCCCCGCCATCCAACTCCTAGGACGCTGGGCCACCAGAAGGGTGGTAGAGATCACTCCTCAGGAAGGGGAAAGATACATTCGGGGAGAGGACCTCACCCTGGACCCCCCTCCCTCCATCCCCCGAGGGCAGGTGATAGTCCGGGTCCAGGGCCGTCCCCTTGGTTCAGGGCTTTTAGAAGGAAAGAGGATAAAGAATCAGATCCCCGTGGCTCAGAGAGTGAGAAAGGCCCTCTAAAACCCCCATAGGCATTTGCACCCCGCAGGACATGATACTATAAACAAGCCCACCACATCGTAAAAAGGGAGGAGCCAGTAATCCATGAAGCTTCAGGAAGTGTGGGGGACCAGAGTTCTATGCCTGGACGGTGCCATGGGCACCATGATCCAAGAAGCAGGAGTTACCTTCACCACAGCACCCGAACGTCTCAACATCAGCCATCCCCAGCTCATATACGAGATCCACATGGCCTATGTGAATGCAGGAGCCGATATAATCGAGACCAACACCTTCGGTGGTAACCGCATAAAATTGGCTAATTATGGCTTAGAAGAAGAGGTCCATCTCCTCAACAAAGCAGCTGTAGAGCTTGCCAAAAAGGCCGCCGGTGACAAGGCTCTAGTGGCTGCTTCCATGGGTCCAACGGGCAAATTTCTGGAACCCGTTGGCGATCTTCCTTTCGACGAAGCAGTGGAAATCTTCAAAGAGCAGGCCCGAGCCTTTGAAGAAGGGGGAGCCGACCTGGTCATGGTGGAAACCATGTCCGACATCAAAGAGGCCAAAGCGGCTATCATAGCCGTGAAAGAGGCCACCCAACTCCCCGTCTTCGCCCTGGCCACCTTTCAGGAGGACATGCATACCCTCCTGGGCATGTCCCCCGAGGCTGTAGCCGTCACCCTGGAAGCTATGGGAGTCATGGCCCTAGGAGCCAACTGCAGCCTGGGTCCTGAGGGACTTCTGGAAGTAGCCAAAAGAATGGTCAGCGTCACTCCTATGCCTTTGGTCTTTATGCCCAACGCCGGCCTTCCCCGCTTAGAAGGGGACAGGACGGTCTTCCCCGCCACCCCTCAGGAGATGGCCTACTACGCCCAAAAACTGGTAGAGGCAGGAGCCTGGGTAGTGGGAGGGTGCTGCGGCTCCACTCCCGCCCACATAGAGAAGATGGTCCAGACTCTAAAAGGCCTTCCCCTGGTGAAGAGAAAAGCCCCCTCCGGCATGAAGCTGGCCGGCAGACGCCAGGTGGTCTTCATAGGAAAGGATCATTTCCCGGTAGTTATAGGAGAGCGCATCAACCCCACGGGAAAAAGGGATTTCCAGGCGGAACTCCGGGGAGGCAAAACGGCCTGGGCCAGAGACATGGCCAGAAAGCAGGTCCAGGCAGGGGCCCATCTCCTGGACGTGAACGTGGGCATGCCGGGCATAGATGAAGAGAAACTTCTGGCCCTCATAGCTACTGCCGTCCAGACCCAGGTAGACTGTCCTCTAGTCCGGTTCCCCATAGAGCTGCGGGCCATAGAAAAGACCCTCAAACAGATAGATGGCAAGGCGCTCATCAATTCCGTGTCGGGAGAAGAAAGATCCATAGAGGCCCTTCTACCACTGGCCAAGCGTTACGGGGCCACCCTCCTCATTCTTCCCCTGGACAAAAAAGGCATTCCCCCCACTCCCCAGGGGCGCCTGGAGGTAACCAAAAGGGTCGTGGACAAGGCCCTGGAGATGGGCATTCGAAGAGAGGATATCATGGTGGACGGCCTCACCATGACCGTCAGTGCCGAGGCGGAGGGCCCCAAAACTACACTGGAGACAGTGCGCATCATAAATAAGGTCCTGGGGCTGCCCACCGTTCTGGGAGTGAGTAATGTCTCTTTCGGCCTGCCCTCCAGGGAAGCGGTGAACGCGACCTTCCTGGCCATGGCCTTAGAAGCGGGGTTGGATGCTGCCATCATCAACCCCAACAGCAAAAGAATGATGGAGACCCTCTACGCCGGAGCCCTCCTGGCAGGCCGAGACCCCCGGGCTGCCAAATACCTGGAGGTCTTCTCACGGGGGGAAGAGAAAGAAGAAGAAAAGACCAAAGAAGCCCACGACCCACAAAAGGCTCTCTTCAACGCTGTTCTTTATGGAGACGAAGAACTGGCTCGGGAGAAAGCCCAGGAACTGCTTGAGGAGATGGAACCTCTAGACATCAGCAACGCCATCCTCATCCCCGCCATGGAAGAAGTGGGAAGGCGATTCGAAAGCAACCAGTATTTCCTGCCCCAGGTCATGGCCTCTGCATCGGCCATGCAGATGGCTTTCTCCGTGCTGAAAAAGGCCATGAAAGGTAGGGAGGGGCCGTTCAAAGGCACAGTGATCATGGCCACCGTGGAGGGAGACATTCACGACATCGGCAAGAACATCGTCTGCACCCTCTTGGAAAACCACGGCTTCCGAGTGATAGACCTGGGCAAGAACGTGCCCCGAAACCAGATAGTGACCAAGGCTCGGGAACTACTGGAAGAGGGACACCCGCCGGGGAAACTGGCCGTGGGCCTTTCAGCCCTCATGACCACCACTATGACAGAGATGAAGCGGGTGATAGAAGCGTTGAAGGAGAAGGGCGTCTCTGTCTTCACCCTGGTGGGCGGCGCCGTGGTTACCACTGAGTACGCCCAGGAGATTGGCGCCCACTACGCCAAAGACGCCGTGGAGGCAGTAAAGGTAGTAGAAGAGATCATGAAAGAGGAAGGTTGACACGTCCCGCATAAGTCCTATAAATAGGCCCCGGCCCAAAAGGAGGAAGACCTATGTGGGAAGAAAAAAAGAGCGAAATCAGAGCTCTAAAGGACAAGCTAGAAAAGCTCGGGAGGCATCTTTGACATACCTGGCAAGAAAGCCAGGATAGAAGAGCTGGAGCAAAAAACCTACAAGCCCAACTTTTGGGACAGCCCCGAGGATGCAAAAAACATCTTAAAGGAGAAGAGCCATCTGGAAGAGGTGGTGAAGTCTTTCCGGGAACTCCAGGGGGAATTGGAAGATGTCGAAACCCTGGTAGAGCTAGCGGAAGAGGCACAGGATTTATCCCTCCTCCCCGAGATAGAAGAGCAGATCGAAAACCTCTCCAAGAAGATTGCTAAGGCTGAGCTGAAGACCCTCCTCTCGGGTGAGCAGGACAGAAACAACGCCATTGTCTCCATCAACCCAGGAGCAGGAGGTACGGAGTCCCAGGACTGGGCTGCCATGCTCTTCCGCATGTATACCCGGTGGGCCCAGGATAAAGGATACAAGGTTAAGCTTCTGGACTACCAAAGCGCCGATGACGCAGGCATCAAAGGAGCCACCTTCATCGTGGAAGGACCCTACGCCTACGGCTATCTTAAAGGGGAGACGGGCGTCCATCGCCTGGTGCGCATCTCCCCCTTCGACGCCGCCCACCGGCGCCACACTTCCTTCGCCTCGGTCTTTGTCTATCCCGAGGTAGAGGAAGACATAGAGGTGGAAGCCAACGAAAAAGATTTAAGGATAGAGACCTACAGAGCCAGTGGACCTGGAGGCCAGCACGTCAACGTAACAGACTCAGCGGTGCGCATCACCCACATTCCCACAGGCATCGTGGTCCAGTGCCAAAACGAGAGATCCCAGCACAAAAACAAAGAGATGGCTATGAAAATCCTCAAGGCCCGCCTTTACGAGCTGAAGAAGCGGGAGAAAGAGAAGGAAAAAGAAGAGCTGGAAAAGAGCAAAAAGGAGATCGCATGGGGCTCCCAGATCAGATCCTACGTCCTCCACCCCTATCGGCTGGCAAAAGATCACCGCACAGGGGTTGAAAGGGGCAACGTGGATGGGGTATTGGATGGTGACCTGGATCCCTTCATAGAAGGTTATCTTCTGTGGACCAGGAAGGAACAAGCGTCTCCAAAGGGTGGAGACACCACCTTTAGAGAGACAGAGAGAGAAGAGAACACACGTCCCTCTAAGTCCCAGGGTGCCTCATGAGAGGTGGGAAAGGGAGGGGCGGAGGAAAAACCCAAGGGAGGTAGAAATGGCAGTACTCACCATGAAACAACTCCTAGAAGCCGGTGTCCACTTCGGGCATCAGACCCGTAGGTGGAACCCCAAAATGAAACCTTACATCTTCACAGCCCGAAACGGTATCTACATCATCGATCTCCAGAAGACCCTCCAAATGTTTGAAGTGGCTTACAACTTTGTGAGGGACCGGGTAGCCGAAGGGGCCAGAGTCCTCTTCGTGGGCACCAAAAAGCAGGCCAAAGAGACTATTGAGCAGGAGGCTATCCGCTGCGGCATGTACTACGTTAGCCACAGATGGTTGGGCGGTACCCTCACCAACTTCGCCACCATCAGGCGGAGTGTGGAAAAGCTGAAAGAGTTGGAGACCATGAGAGACGGAGGGTTCTTCCAGAACCTCACCAAAAAAGAGGCTATCAAGCTGAACCGCAAGATCGAAAAACTGGAGCGCAACCTGAAAGGCATCAAGGACATGGAAGAGTTACCCAACATCCTGTGGGTGGTAGACCCCAGGAAAGAGTATATAGCTGTGAGGGAAGCCCGAAAAATGGGCATTCCCATCGTGGCCATTGTGGATACCAACTGCGATCCTGACGAGATAGACTACGTCATCCCCGGTAACGACGACGCCATAAGGGCCGTAAGGCTCCTCACCTCTAAAATCGCCGACGCCGTCATCGAAGGCCAGCATCTCTACATGGAGAATGTAGGCCTGGAGATGGCCGTTCAAGAAGAGGTAGCAACAGAAGCCTCCGAAAAAACAGCTGTGGTCGAACCCGCTGAAACCGGCGAGGAAGAGGTCCCAGAAAGGGCCGCCATTGAAGCCAGTGAAAAGGAAGGGGAAGAGTTCGAAGAGTAAGAAGAATACGAAGAGGATTGGGAGGAGTAGGCTATGGCTGAGATCACATCCCAAATGGTGAAGGAGCTCCGCGAAAAAACGGGGGCAGGTATAATGGACTGCAAAAAGGCCCTCCAGGAGTGCCAAGGAGACCTGGAAAAGGCTGTAGAGGCCTTGAGAAAGAAAGGCCTGGCTACCGCCGCCAAAAAAGCGAGCAGAGCTACCAATGAAGGCCTTATACACTCGTACATCCATATGGGCGGCAAGATAGGTGTCCTCATAGAGGTGAATTGTGAAACAGACTTTGTGGCCAGAACCGATGAGTTCAAAGAGTTGGTTCACAACCTGGCCATGCAGGTAGCCGCTTCCTCTCCCCTCTACGTGAGCAAAGAGGACGTACCCGAAGACGCACTGGAGAAAGAGCGCAGGCTCTACAGGGAGCAGGCTCTGGAACAGGGCAAACCCGAAAAGGTGATAGACAGAATTGTAGAGGGCAAGCTCAACAAGTTCTACCAAGAGGTGTGCCTGCTAGAACAGCCCTTCATCAGAGAGCCTGAGAAGACTGTCTCGCAGCTCATCACCGAGCATATAGCCAAACTGGGTGAGAACATCCGGGTCAAAAGATTCGTAAGATTCCAGCTAGGCGAGGAATGATGCTATGTCACCCTCCCCTTATAAAAGGGTCCTTCTCAAGCTCAGCGGAGAAGCGCTGACAGGAGAGGGAGAATACGGCCTCTCTACTACAGCCCTCACCCGCATCTCCAAAGAGGTCAAGGGAGTGTGGGAAGAAGGAATAGAGATGGGTGTGGTGATAGGGGGAGGCAACATCTTCAGAGGAATCAAAGGGGTAGCCACAGGGATAGACAGGGCCACCTCCGACTATATGGGAATGCTGGCCACGGTCATAAACGCCTTGGCTTTACAAAGCAGCCTGGAGAAGCTGGGAGTTCCCACACGGGTCCAGACGGCCCTGGAGATGCGCCAGCTGGCCGAGCCCTACATTCGGCGCAGGGCCATAAGACACCTAGAAAAGGGCCGGGTAGTACTCTTCGCCGGAGGCACTGGAAACCCCTTCTTCACCACCGACACGGCTGCGGCTCTAAGGGCAGCCGAAATAGGAGCCCAGATCATCCTCAAAGGCACCAAAGTTGAAGGGGTATACAACAAGGATCCCCAGCAGCACCCCGATGCCATAAAATTCAGTAAAATAAGCTACATAGAGGTACTAGATAACAACCTACGGGTGATGGAC
Source organism: Aquificota bacterium (assembly GCA_003648675.1). GTDB lineage: Bacteria > Thermosulfidibacterota > Thermosulfidibacteria > Thermosulfidibacterales > B14-G1 > B14-G1. Next base: position 1,387 of record QMPS01000007.1, on the reverse strand, counting down.
CCTACAGCCATATCCCTGTGCATGGAGAACGACATACCTATTGTGGTCTTTTCAATCCTCCAAGAGGGCAATATAAAAAGGGCTGTTATGGGAGAGAAGGTGGGTACCTACGTGGGGAGGTAGAAAAATGTTGGACGACGTCTACAAAGAGATAAAGACCAAGATGAAAAAGTCCCTTAACAAGTTGGAGAGGGAGCTGGCAGGGATAAGGACAGGAAGGGCATCCACGGCCCTTTTAGAAGATATCAGGGTAACCTACTACGGCACTCCCACTCCCCTGAATCAGTTGGCCACCATCTCTGTCCCTGAAGCCCGGCTCATCACCATCCAGCCCTGGGACAAGTCCATCATAAAAGAGATAGAGAAAGCCATCACCCATTCGGACCTGGGTCTAGCCCCTTCCTCCGACGGCAACATCATCCGCATCACCTTCCCCCCTTTAACAGAGGAGAGACGCAAAGAGCTGGTAAAAATGGTGAGAAAGATCGGTGAAGAGTACAAAATCGCCATAAGAAACATTCGGAGAGACGGTAACGAAGAAGTAAAGGAAATGGAAAAGGAAAAGCTCATCTCCGAAGACGAGAGCAAAAGGGCCCTGAAAGAGATCCAGAAAATCACCGACGAGTACATCAAAAAAGTGGGCGAGCTTCTAGAAGCTAAAGAAAAGGAAATCATGGAGTTCTAACCCATACCAACCAAGGAGGTGATACGCTATGGCTTATGTTGTGACTGATGACTGTGTGGCTTGTGGGACCTGCCTGGATGTGTGTCCCGCCGAGGCCATCATCGAAGGGGAAGAGAAGTACACCATTGATCAGGAGAAGTGCACCGAGTGTGGGGCCTGCGTAGAGGTATGCCCCACGGAAGCCATTGTGGAGCAGTAACTAACAAGGGGGCAGATACCTCTCTGCCCCCATCCATTCCTCATCTTTATTTTATGAACTTAAAAGAGCTAGGCATAGAGATTATACCCCGCCATGTTGCCATCATCATGGATGGCAACGGCCGATGGGCCAAGCTACGGGAAAAACCCCGTGTCTTCGGCCATCGGAAAGGGGTAGAGCGAGCCAAGGAAGCCTCCGAATTCGCCCTGGAGGTGGGTATAGAGGTCCTCTCCCTTTACGCCTTCTCCACAGAGAACTGGGCCAGGCCCAAGGAAGAGGTGGAGTTCCTCATGGCTCTTCTGGAAGACTATTTGGATAAAGAACTCCCCACCATGGTGGAAAAGGGCATACGCTTCCACCCCATAGGTAGGATTCACCAACTCCCCGAGAGCACCCAGAAAAAGGTTCTGGAAACGGCCAGGGCCACAGAGAAAAACAACAAGCTTATTCTCAATCTGGCATTGAACTACGGGGGGCAGGCGGAGCTTGTAGACACCATCAGG
>QMPS01000006.1 GCA_003648675.1 Aquificota bacterium | reverse complement strand
GTATTACAAAAAGGGTTTGGTCTTTTCCTTGGTGGGGGGAGCTTGACATGGATTTTGAAAAAGTGATACCTTTCACCCGCTTAAAATGGATTGGCTTGATGATGTGTAGTGGATGGGGATTTTTTATTAGGGGGTTTGGGCTTCTTTAGAGAGGCAGTTCAATCATTACAAATCTGAGGGAGGGTATGGCAGGGTTTTACCAGGTTCCTAGGTGGGGTGAGTCCATCATTTCGAGGGAGGGGGAACTGGAAGTTCCTGATAATCCCATTGTTCCCTCTATTGAAGGGGATGGCGCTGGTTTCAATATCTGGAAGGCTTCTGTTGGGGTTTTTGTGGATGATTAAGGGTTCCAAGCCGGGGACCGGGCCCGGGCCCGGCCCCGAGTTTTAAAAAAAGCGGAGGTGTGTGATGGCACGTAAAAAGATAACGGTAGTGGGTGCGGGCCATGTGGGAGAACACGTAGCCTGGTTCATTGCTATGAAGGAGCTGGGCGACGTGGTGTTGGTTGACATCATCGAGGGTATGCCCCAGGGTAAAGCTTTGGACATGTCCCAGGCCGTTACTCTGGAAGGTTGGGACTCTCGGGTGGTAGGCACCAACGACTATGCCGACACTGCCGATTCTGATGTGGTGGTGATCACCGCTGGGCTGCCAAGAAAGCCTGGTATGAGCCGTGAGGACTTGCTGGACGCCAATGCCAAGATCGTGAAGTCTGTCTCGGAGCAGGTGGCCAAGTATTCTCCCAATGCTACTATCATTACCGTCACCAACCCTCTGGATGCTATGACCTATCTCTGCCAGAAGGTGACGGGCTTCCCCTACAACAGGGTCTTTGGCCAGGCCGGTAACCTGGATTCTGCCCGTTTCCGCTGCTTCATAGCTATGGAGCTTAACTGCTCTGTGGAAGATGTCCAGGCCATGGTTTTGGGTGGCCATGGTGACTCCATGGTGCCCGTCAGGAGCTGCACCAATGTGAGTGGTATTCCTGTTACCCAGCTCATTCCCGAAGACAGGCTGGAGGCTATTATCGAGAGAACTAGGTTCGGTGGTGGCGAGATCGTAAAACTCCTTAAGACCGGTTCTGCCTATTATGCTCCTGCCCTGGGTACTGTTGAAATGGTGGAGGCCGTCCTTCTGGACAAGAGACGTATCATGCCCTGTTCCGCTTACTGCCAGGGTGAGTATGGCATCAATGACATCTACGTGGGTGTGCCCATCGTAGTGGGTGCCAACGGTGTTGAGAAGATAGTGGAGGTTCAGCTCACCGACGAAGAATTGGCTGCCCTTCAGAGGTCTGCCAACGCAGTGAAGGAAACAGTAGAGACCATGAAGAAGTTGGGTTATTAACTTCCAGGGGGGCTTCGAGCCCCCCAAATCCTTTGTAAGGGGATGGTGGCATGAGAGAGGTAAACGTTTCTGAAGTTACTGAGGCCATTAAGAAGCTTTGTATGGACGCTAACTATTACCTTCCCGAAGATGTTTACAATGCACTACAGGAAGCCCTAAAGAAAGAGAAGTCCCCCGTTGGCAGGTCTGTTTTGGAGCAGATCATCAGGAACGCTGATATAGCCAGGGAGGAGAGGGTTGCCATCTGTCAGGATTGCGGCCTGGCCGTCATATTTATGGAGATTGGGCAGGACGTAAAGTTTGTGGGTGGCGATCTTAAGGAGGCCATCTTCGAGGGAGTGCGTCAGGGTTATAAAGAGGGTTACTTGAGAAAGTCCACTTGTCATCCCTTCACCAGGGCTAATGTGGGGGATAATACTCCTCCTGTTATACATTATGATATTGTGCCTGGGGACAAGGTGAGGATTGTTATTGCCCCTAAAGGTGGTGGCAGTGAGAATATGTCTCGGGTTATGATGCTCAAGCCCGCTGATGGTCTGGAGGGAGTGAAGGACTACGTGGTCCAGAGGTGCAGTGAGTCTGGTGGAAATCCCTGTCCTCCTGTTATCGTGGGTGTGGGTGTGGGCGGCACCTTTGAGCGTTCAGCCTTCTTAGCCAAAAAGGCCCTCCTCAGGCCTCTTGGTAGGCCCAATCCTGATTTGGAGCTGGCGGCTGCCGAGCAGGAGATGCTGGAGAGAATTAACAAACTGGGCATGGGTCCCATGGGCTGGGGCGGTACCGTGTATGCGTTGGCCGTTCACTTTGAGATGGAGCCCTGCCATATTGCCAGTTTGCCCTGTGCAGTGAACATCAACTGCCACGCCGCCAGGCACAAAGAAGTAACCATTTAACCTGTGCAATGGATGTAAGGAGGCTGTCATGGCTGAGGATTACATTAAATTAACCACTCCGCTGACCGATGAGGATGTGGAGAAGCTCAAAATAGGGGACAGGGTGCTCTTGAATGGTGTCATTTACACGGGGAGGGATGCGGCCCACAAGCGGATGGTGGAAGCCTTGGATAGGGGGGAAGATCTCCCCTTCGATATCAAGGGAGCCATCATCTATTTTGTAGGCCCTGCCCCTGCAAAGCCTGGATGGCCAATAGGCTCTGCCGGTCCCACCACTAGTTACAGGATGGATCCCTACTCTCCTAGGCTTATCGCTTTGGGTCTGAAGGGCATGATCGGCAAAGGTGGTCGTTCTCAGGAGGTGATAGACGCCTGTGTCAAGTATAAATGCGTGTATTTCGGTGCCATTGGTGGTGCCGGTGCCCTCTTGGCCAAGAGTATCAAGAAGTCTGAAGTCATAGCCTATGAGGACCTTGGTCCTGAGGCTGTGAGGCGGTTGGAAGTGGAAGACTTTCCTGTTATTGTGGTCAACGACATTTATGGGAATGATCTTGAGAAGGAGGGCAGAAAACAGTATGAAGTGAAAGATTGATTTGGAGGTTTGAAATAGCTTAGGGGGTCTGCTGTCCAGACCCCCTCCAAAAGTTTTAGAGGAGGTTTGGGGTATGCTGGAAAAACCCAGTGTTATTAAGCGTTACCGTTTGCACATCGGAACCATTGCTTGGATCCTCCACAGGGTGACAGGGCTTCTTCTGGTCTTTTATCTCATGCTCCATATCTGGGTGACACATCACCTTTCCCAAGGGCCTGCTGGATTCAACAAGGTGATGAAGGCTGTTCAGTCTCCTCTCTTTCTCTTCCTGGAGATCGGGTTGCTGGGGTGTGTGCTTTATCACGCCTTCAACGGTTTGAGGATCATCATCGTGGAGTTCTCCAAGGAAGGGGTGGAAGCCCATAAGCAGATCTTTGCTGCCATGATGGCGGTGGCTATCTTCCTCTTCCTGGTGGGTGGTGTTCCGATGTTTATCCATTTCCTGCACACATTAGCAGGATAGGGGAGGTGAGCCGATGAAGTTTCCCAGAACGTCAGGTGGCTTTTACGCATGGCTCTTTCAAAGGCTGACGGGCATTTTGCTGGTGATTCTGCTCATTATACACTTTGCCATCACCCACAATTTCCCTAAAGGTGGTGGAGTTACGTACGCTGCGGTAGCCCCCAGGCTGGCTACGGCCACCTGGAAGGTTTTCGATCTCACCTTTTTGGTGTGCGCCCTGTTCCACGGCCTCAATGGCGTGTGGATGGTGGTCCAGGACTATGTGCATAGTGAAACGGCCCAGACCTGGATCTTCTACGCTCTATGCACCCTGGGGCTGATTCTGTTGGTACTAGGCGCCATCACCGTCATTCCTTTCAAAGCTTAAAGTCAGGGGGTGGTGAACATGGGCAAGTTTGAAGGATACAGGGGGACCTTCCGCTGCGTGGACAATCGGTGGTTGGGCACCGATGAAGCAAAGGAACTCCACGAAGTGGAAGGGGTAGAGCTACACAATGTGCACGAGCACGATGCCGTAATCGTTGGCGCTGGCCTGGCTGGTATGTATGCCGCCTTAGAGATCAAGAAGGCGGGGTTTGACGTGGCTGTTCTCACTAAGGTTTTCCCCACCAGATCCCACTCAGGGGCGGCACAAGGCGGTATTGCTGCTGCTTTGGCTAATCTGGAGGAAGACCACATCGAGTGGCACTTCTACGACACTGTTAAGGGCTCTGACTTTTTGGGTGATCAGGATGCCATTGAGCTTATGGTGAGGGAAGCTCCTCTCGTCATCTTCGAGTACGAGCACATGGGCGTACCCTTCTCCAGGACTCCTGAGGGCAAGATCATGCAGAGATACTTCGGAGGACACGTCAAAGATTTTGGTAGGGGTAAACCTGTGCTGAGGGCCTGCATGGCTGCCGACAGGACGGGCCACGTCCTCCTTCACACTTTGTGGGAGCAGTGTGTGAAGTATGGCGTGAGGTTCTACTCTGAGTATTTCGCCCTTTCCCTCATTATCGAAGGGGATGTGTGTTTGGGTGTGGTGGCCTGGGACCTCATCAATGGCGGTATCCACGTCTTCCATGCCAAGGCTACCTGTTTCGCCACGGGAGGATATGGGAGGGCCTTCAAAATTACCACCAACTCTCATGCCAATACTGCGGACGGTGTGGCCATGGTATTGGAGGCTGGTCTGCCTCTGGAGGATATGGAGTTCGTCCAATTCCATCCCACGGGCATTGCCAAGCAGGGCATTCTTATTTCTGAGGCCGCCAGGGGTGAGGGTGGTTACCTTATAAATGATAAGGGCGAGAGGTTCATGGAAAAATACGCTCCCGACAAGATGGAGCTGGCTCCCAGGGATATCATTTCCCGCTCTATCTGGACAGAGTTCGTGGAGGGCCGGGGAATTGGTGGTGAGCGGTGTGTCCACCTGGATTTGAGGCATCTGGGCGCCGAGAAGATCAAGGAGAGGCTGCCCCAGATTCGGGAGTTGGCCATGAAGTTTGCCGGTGTGGATCCCATTGATGAGCCTATTCCCATTCAGCCCACGGGTCATTATTCCATGGGCGGAATTCCCACCGATATTAACTGTAGGGTTCTGGCTGACGGCAAATCCAAGTGGCTCAGGGGTATGTGGGCTGCTGGTGAGTGTGCTTGTGTCTCCGTCCATGGTGCCAATAGGCTGGGAACTAACTCCCTGTTGGATGCCTCCGTCCATGGCAAGAGAGCAGGTAAGGACATAGTGGAGTACCTGTCTGTGGTGGAGTGCTTCGAGCCCCTGCCTATGGACTGTGCCAAGAGGGCCGTAGATAAGGTGAACTGGGTTCTCAACGCTGATGGTCCTGAGAGGCCAAGCGAGCTGAGGGAAATCCTTCAGGACAACATGTATGAGCTGTGCGGGGTCTTCAGGAACGAGGAGGACCTCACCAAGATGTACGACATCATTAAGGATCTCCAGAAGCGCTACCAGAACATCCACATTGAGGATAAGTCCAAGGTCTTCAACACCCACCTTATGGAAGCCCTGGAGCTCGGCCATCTCTTGGAGGTGGCGGAGGTTATCGTGGCAGGTGCCCTGAATAGGACGGAGTGTAGGGGAGCCCACTGGCGTACCGATTGTCCTGGTAGGGACGACGAGAACTGGTTGAAGCACACCCTGGCCTGGAAGACGGAAGAGGGTATCAAGTTTGACTACAAGCCGGTGGTCATCACCCGCTTCGTTCCCGAGGTAAGGAAGTACTGAGGAGGGCAGCGATGGCTGAGTATATCTTCAGAATATTCAGGTACGATCCCGAGAAGGACGAGGGTACCAAGGGCAGGGTTCAGGAGTACAAGATCGAGGTTGAAAAAGGCTGGACCGTCTTGGACGCTCTCAATTACATTAAATGGCATGTGGACGGCTCCCTGTCTTACAGGCGTGCCTGCCGCCATGGTATCTGTGGGTCCTGCGGTATGACTATCAATGGTAAAAACACTATCGCCTGTGAACAGCAGGTGGCTGACCTAGGTACCCAGGTCATCACTGTGGAGCCTCTAAGGGGTTTCCGGGTGATAAAGGACCTGATTGTGGACATGGAGCCTTTCTATGACAAGCTCTATGCCATCAAGCCCTATCTCATCACTTACACGCCTCCTCCCACAGATAAAGAGAGGCTCCAGTCTCCCGAGGACAGAAAGCTCCTGGATGGCAAGTATGAGTGCATCCTGTGTGCTTGTTGTACTTCTTCTTGTCCTACTTACTGGGCGGACAAAGAGTTCTTGGGGCCCAATGCTCTTATGAAGGCTGCCCGCTTTGTCCTAGACTCCAGGGACGAAGGATGGGAGGAGAGGGTTAATGCCATAGACGACAAGCATGGAGTCTGGCGTTGCCATACCATCTTTAACTGCGTAGAGGCCTGTCCTAAGGAGCTCAATGCCACCAGGGCTATAGTGGAACTCAGGAGACTCATGCTTAAAGGGCGTTTGTAGGTGTCTATGAGTAAGTTGGGGATTTAGAATGATGGGGGGCCACCCCGTGGTCCCCCCAATTCTTTGAAGGAGGTAAGGGCTAGATGAAGGTTCATGAGTATCAGGCCAAGGAGATCTTTAAAGAGTACGGGATCCCTGTTCCCAAGGGTGGATTGGCCACCACTCCCCAAGAGGCCAGAAAGGTGGCCGAAGAGGTAGGTGGTAACCTCTGGGTGGTTAAAGCCCAGATCCATGCCGGTGGTAGGGGTAAGGGGGGTGGCGTCAAGCTGGCCCGTTCCTTGGACGAGGTGGAGCAGGTGGCCAGTCAAATCATTGGCATGACTCTGGTGACCCACCAGACAGGTCCCGAGGGGAAGCTGGTGAAGAAGGTTTTGGTGGAGGAGGGGCTCAATATTGAAAAAGAGCTCTACCTGGGCATGGTTATTGACCGCTCTACTGAGTGCCCCGTCATGATGGCCTCTACCGAGGGTGGTGTGGAGATTGAGAAAGTGGCTGCCGAGACTCCTGAGAAGATCCTCAAGGCGTACGTCGACCCTGCCCTGGGTATGCTGCCCTTCTATGCCAGGAAGCTAGCTTTTGGGTTGGGGCTTTCTGGTGATCTCCTCAAAAAAGGCATCAGCTTTATGACAAACCTTTACAAGGCCTTTATTGAAAAGGACGCCTCCCTGGCGGAAATCAACCCCTTGGTCATTACTAAAGAAGGTGACATTATTGCCTTGGATGCCAAGATGAATTTTGACGACGACGCCCTCTATCGCCATCCCGATATAGCCGCCATGAGAGATTTGGATGAAGAGGATCCCTTGGAGGTGGAGGCCAAGAAGTATGACCTCAACTATATTAAGCTAGATGGCAACATCGGTTGTATGGTGAATGGCGCTGGATTGGCCATGGCCACTATGGATATTATCAAGATCTACGGTGGTGAGCCTGCCAACTTCCTGGATGTGGGCGGTGCTGCTAGTGCTGAGAGGGTGGAAAACGCTTTCCGTATTCTCTTGTCCGATCCCAACGTCAGGGCGGTGTTGGTCAACATCTTTGGCGGTATCGTGAGGTGTGACAGGGTGGCCAGTGGTATTGCCCAGGCTGCCAAGAACCTCAAAGTGGAAGTTCCCATGGTGGTGCGTCTGGAGGGGACCAATAGGGATGAGGGGATGAAGATTCTCCAAGAGTCTGGTCTCTCTTTTATTACGGCCACCAGTATGGCTGAGGCGGCGGAGAAAGTGGTGCAGGCCGCCGGGCTCAAGTAAAGACGGGGAAAGGAGGGCGGTCCATGAGTATTCTTGTCAATAAAGATTCCAGAGTGGTGGTCCAGGGAATCACGGGTAAGGAAGGGACCTTCCACACTCAGCAGTGTATAGAGTATGGCACCAATGTTGTGGCGGGAGTCACCCCCGGCAAGGGTGGTACTATGTGGGAGGGTAAGGTTCCCGTTTATAATACCGTGGCCGAGGCGGTGGAGAAGGAAGGGGCCAACGCAGCCCTTATCTTTGTGCCCCCTGCATTTTGTGCCGACGCTGTTGCCGAAGCAGTGGACGCCGGCGTAGAGGTGATTGTCACCATTACCGAGGGGATTCCTGCCCTTGACATGATGAAGGTGAAGCGCTCTATGAAGGGTAAGAGCGTGCGCATGGTGGGTCCCAACTGCCCTGGCGTTATCACTCCTGAAGAGTGTAAGCTAGGGATTATGCCTGGGTACATCTTTAAGAAGGGGCCTGTGGGTCTCATCTCTAGGTCGGGTACTCTCACTTATGAGGCGGTGTGGCAGTGTACTGAGAGGGGAATTGGTCAGTCTACTTGTATCGGGATCGGCGGTGACCCCATTGTCGGGTCCACCCAGGTGGATTTGTTGAAGCTCTTTAATGAGGATCCCGAGACAGAATTGGTGGTCCTTATAGGTGAGATTGGGGGTACCGCTGAGGAAGAGGCTGCCGAGTATATAAAGGAGGAGTTCACCAAGCCTGTGGTGGCGTTTGTTGCTGGCCGTACAGCTCCACCGGGGCGACGCATGGGGCATGCAGGGGCCATTATAGCTGGGGGTAAGGGTACGGCTGCAGAGAAGATAGCTGCCCTTAAGGAGGCCGGCGTGCATGTGGCTGAGAGCCCGGCGGAGATTGGGGCCACTGTGGCGAGGGTTTTGGGCAAATAAGGGATAGGAGGAAGAGATGGCAACGGCTGAAAAGACTAAAAAGAAGAAGTTTCGCGGCGTGGTGCATGTGCTCCCTGAACGTTGCAAGGGGTGCAGGGTTTGTGTGGAGTTTTGTCCTACAGGGGCAATCACTATGTCCGATGGGTTTAACTCCCGGGGATTCCACTATCCAGAGTTTACCTATCCGGAGAAGTGCACGGGATGTGAGCTGTGTGGTATGTACTGTCCTGATTTTGCAATTTATGGCTACCGGGAGAAGATTGGGGAGGGCGAATGATGGCGGAGATCAAGTATACTACGGCCGATCCTAAGGGTGTTCTTACAGGGGTTCACTATATGGATGGCAACCACGCCGCCTGTGAGGGTGCTTTGGCGGCTGGGTGCCGTTTTGCTGCTGGTTATCCCATCACACCTTCCACGGAGGTTGTGGAGAGGTTTTCCGTCAGGATTCCCCTGGTAGGTGGTGTCTTCATCCAGATGGAAGACGAGATTGCTTCTTCTATCTGCCTTCAGGGTGCTGTTTGGGCTGGATTGAAGGCCATGACGGTTAGTTCGGGCCCGGGTATCTCCTTGATGCAGGAGCATGTGGGTCTGGCGGCTTGCCTGGAGACCCCTTGTGTGTTCGTCAATGTTCAGAGGGGAGGGCCCTCTACTGGTCTTCCTACTCTGCCGGGCCAGGCAGACATGCAGCAGTGCCGCTGGGGTTCCCACGGGGACTACGAGGTCATCGCCCTTTCTCCCAGTACCGTTCAGGAATGCTTCGACTTCATCATTGACGCATTCAACCTGGCAGAGATCTACAGGGTGCCCGTGTTCTTCCAGATGGACGAGTGCGTGGGCCACATGACTGAGAAGGTGATCATTCCCGAGGCCGACAAGATCAAGGTGGTGGAGAGGCGCTACACCAGCAAGCCTCCTGAGGAGTATCTGCCCTATAAGCCCGATCCCGATCTGGTGCCCGAAATGGTAAAGGCAGGAGACGGCTACAGGTTCCATGTTACAGGTCTCACCCACGACGAAAGGGGCTATCCCGTCATCAATGCCCAGGCCCAGAAAGAAATGGTCTATCGTCTGGTGGAGAAGATCGAGAAGAATGCTCCCAAGATCTGGAAGTTTGAGGAAGAGGACATCGATGGAGCCGACGTGGTGGTCCTCTCTTATGGCATCTCCGCCAGGGTGGCTCTCAAGGCAATTGAGATGGCCAGGGAGAAGGGTGTTAAGGTGGGTCGCATGAGACTCATCGTGGTGTGGCCCTTCCCCGAGCCCCGCGTGAAGGAGGTTGCCAACAGTGTGAAGGCAATTGTGGTGCCTGAGCTCAATATTAGGGGCCAGATCGCCAGGGAAGTGGAGAGGATTGCAGAGGGCGTTTGCAAAGTGGTGAGAGTGCCCCACGCTGGTGGTACTGTCCACGACCCTGAGCAGATTTTTGATGCTATTATGGAGGCGGCAAGATGAGCGTTGAGGAGAAGGTAAAAGAGAATCCTGTTGAGGAGTTTCTGAGAACGGATCGTTTGCCCCATGTCTGGTGTCAGGGATGCGGGATAGGAACTACGGTTAACTGTTTCGCCAGGGCAGTGAGGAAGTGTGGTATTCCTTTGGAGAAGCTGGCTATTGTTTCAGGTATATGTTGCACTGGAAGGGTGGCGGGTTATCTGAAGCTTGACTCCTTCCATGTGACGCATGGGAGACCCATTCCTTTCGCTACTGGATTGAAACTCGCCAATCCTGAGTTAACTGTGGTGGTTTATTCGGGTGATGGTGATATTGCTGCTATTGGGGGGAACCATCTGATAAATGCGGCGAGGCGGAATGTGGACATCACAGTGATCATGCTGAATAACTTTACTTATGCCATGACGGGTGGGCAGGTTACTCCTACAGCGCCCTATGAAAGCATTAACACCACTGCCCCATATGGGGCGTATGAGAAGCCTTTTAACTTGCCCCACTTAGTTGCGTCCTGTGGAGCTGTATATGTGGCCCGCTGGACTGCATATCACGTGGTGCAGCTCACAAAGGCCATGGTAGAGGCCATGAATAAGAAGGGCTTCTCATTTATAGAGGTGATCTCCCCCTGTCCCACTATCTTCCTGAGACGTAACCGCTTGGGTGACGCCATAGCCGAGTTGAAGTTCTACAAAGAACATAGTGTGATAAAGCATGGGGCGGATACAAGCGAAGTGGGCTGGGATGAGACAAGGCCAGACGAGATCATTGTGGGGAAGTTCGTTGATGTAGAGAGGCCGGACTTCATAGAGGCAATGAACACTCACTTGTCCAAGAGACTGGGTGACAAGTATGTATGGTGGGGGAAGAAGTGATGGGTAGGATAGAGGTAAGAATAGGAGGGTTTGGAGGCCAAGGGGTCATCCTGATGGGAGTCATAATGGGGAAGGCGTACTCTATCTTTGAGGGAAAGGAGGCTACCCTTACTCAAAGCTTTGGGCCTGAGGCTAGGGGAGGTGCCTGTTCTGCCCAGGTGGTCTTGGAGGATACCAAGGTCCTCTATCCCTACACCACCAACGTGGATTGTCTTATAGTGATGTCGCAAGAAGCTTATACCACTTATTATCCGAGGCTAAAGGATGACGGGATCTTGCTCATAGAGGAGGAATTGGTGAAGCCTGGGGAACTGAAGCCAAATCAGAAGGTGTACGGTATTCCCTCTACCAGAATTGCTGAGGAAGTGGGAAGGGCTATGGTACAGAACATCGTGATGCTGGGATTTTTTACAGCAGTCTCAGGTATAGTAGGTAGAGAGGCCATGAGAAGAGCAGTCGAGAGTAGTGTTCCATCTCACACCATTGATATGAACTTGAGGGCATTTGACAGGGGATATGAGTACGGTGTGGAAAAGTACGGCCAGAAGTAGGAATGGCTGTGTAGTGTAGAAGAGGGGGGTCTCCTAGGAGAGACCCCCTCTTTTGCTTAGTGGTTCTCTCTTTCAAAGGCAGGGACCTCTTTCATAGGATTCTCCTGTAGGGCTAATTCTACTACCTGATCCATGTGCTCCACAGGGAGAAAGGTTATGCTCTTTTTCACCTCCTCAGGCATATCGGTGAGGTCTACCAGGTTCTTCCGAGGGATGATTACCTTCCTGATCCCTGCCCTCTTGGCTGCTAGAGATTTCTCCCTCAGACCGCCGATGGGTAGTACTCTACCGGTGAGGGTGATCTCCCCTGTCATGGCTACGTCTTTTCGGGTGGGGATTTTGGTGAGGGCCGAAATAAGGGCTATGGCCAGGGTGATTCCCGCTGAAGGACCATCTTTAGGTATGGCCCCTGCGGGTACATGGATGTGGAAGTCATGTTTGTAGTAAAAGTCGGAGGGAATCCCCAGTTGTTGGGCCCTGGTTCGTATGTAGTCCACGGCTGCCATGGCCGACTCTTTCATGACGTCGCCTAGCTGGCCCGTGAGGGTGAGTTTTCCCTTGCCAGGCATGACTGTGGCTTCCACGTGGATGATGTCCCCGCCCGTGGGAGTCCAGGCCAGGCCTATGGCCACACCCACTTCCTCTTCTTTCATGGTTTCTGTCTCTGGATGGTGTCTGGGCGAGCCCAGGTACCTCCCCACAGACTTAGCAGTGATTTTGAAGGGGCCCTCCTCTCCTTCGGCGATTCTCCTGGCCACCTTCCTGCATATGGAGCCAATCTCCCTCTCCAGGTTCCTCAAGCCTGCTTCTCTGGTGTAGAGGCGAATGATCTTTCGGATGGCCTCATCGGAGAAGGATATATCCTTTTCATTTAATCCATTGGCCTCTCTCTGTCTGGGTATGAGATAGCGCTTGGCAATGGCCACCTTGTCCTCTTCGGTATAGCCAGGAATCTCTATCACCTCCATCCTGTCTAGGAGGGGGGAGGGGATGGTATCCATGATATTGGCGGTGCAGATGAACATCACTTTGGAGAGGTCAAAGGGCACTCCCAGGTAGTGGTCCACGAAGGCGTGGTTTTGTTCAGGATCTAGGACCTCTAGGAGGGCTGAGCTGGGGTCTCCTCGGAAGTCAATTCCCAGCTTGTCCACCTCGTCTAGCACAAATACGGGATAGTTAGAGCCGGCTTGCTTTATGCATTGGATGATCTTGCCAGGCAGAGCGCCGATGTAGGTTCTGCGATGGCCTCGGATCTCTGCCACACCCCGGACACCGGCCAGACTGATGCGGACAAACTTCCTGCCTAGAGCCCGGGCAATGGAGCGTCCTAGTGAGGTTTTGCCCACACCAGGGGGACCCACGAAGCAAAGGATGGGTCCTTTGGCCGACTTTTTCAGCTTGAGAACACTGAGGTACTCCAG
>QMPS01000005.1 GCA_003648675.1 Aquificota bacterium | reverse complement strand
GAGGGCTGTGGAGCTTTTGGAGGAGAAGGGTATCAAGGCGGCTCTTATTAATGCCCGGTTTGTGAAGCCCCTGGACGAAGAGCTCATCTTGGATTGGGCTTCCAGGACAGGTCGGGTGGTCACCCTGGAAGAGAATGCTTTGGTGGGTGGTTTCGGCTCGGCAGTGTTGGAGCTTTTAGCCCGGGAGGAGCAATTGGTGTCAGTGTTGACCCTGGGACTGCCCGACAGGTTTGTCACCCATGGTACCCAGCAGGAACTGCGCAGGGAGTTGGGGCTGGATGCTTCTTCGGTGGCTAGCAGAGTGGAGGAGTGGATGTCCCGGGGCCAGGAGAAGGTGGTATTTCTGGTGAGCTAGGAGGGACCTTTGAGGATCCTCTTTTTGGGTACGGCAGGGGGTAGGCGGGTTACCTTCAAGCAGATGAGGGCCTCGGGCGGATTTCTGGTGGAGTCGGGTCCCTGGAGGGTCCATGTGGATCCCGGGCCTGGGGCTTTGGTGAGACTCATTCAGTGTGGCATAGATCCCGGTACTATAGAGGCCATTCTCCTGACCCATCGCCATCTCGATCACTCGGGGGACGTGAACACCCTGGTAGAGGCTAGGACCATGGGGGGGTGGACCAAGGGAGGAAGCCTTTTTGCACCTAAAGATGCTTTGGAGGGAGAGGATCCCGTGGTTTTCCGCTACCACCGGAAGAACCTGGATCGGGTGGAGGTGATAACCTCGGGGTGGGAGGTGACTTGGAATGGTCTGGTCTTCAGAGCTGTGTGGCCCCACCTCCATCACGGTGTGGAGACTTACGGCCTTATAATAGAAGGCGAAGGGGTGAGGGTGGGGTACGTGGCCGATGGCCGTCAAGAGGATGGGTTGGGGGAGTTGTATAAGGGAGTGGATCTCCTTATTGTGAACACCACCTTTCGTCGCCCTAGGGATATGGATCACCTATCCGTGGAGGATGCTGTGCCCATCTTGGCCCAGGCTCGGCCTAGGCTGGCCATCATCACCCATTTCAGCATGGAGATGCTGGGAAAGGTGGTCATGGAGTCTGCTGCCTACCTGGAGGAGAAGACCGGGGTGGAGACCCTCCCCGCCCGGGACTTTATGGAGATCGTCCTCCATCGCCATGGGAACGAGGTCTTCATAGAAGAAGCCACCGTGGAGTTGGTTCATCCCCTGGGGTTAGGGGGAGAGGTGTGACCTCTGCCGAGCATTTTATAGCGGCCCGGATATTGAAGGAAGGCCCCATCACCTTTCGGGAGTTTATGGAGATAGCCCTCTACCATCCCCAGGTGGGTTACTATGCCACGGCCAGCCACCGGATAGGCAAGGAAGGAGACTTCTTCACGTCTAGTTCCCTAGGACCCCTCTTCGGTCGCGTTTTGGCTAGGCAATTGGTCCAGATGCTGGAGATCCTGGGGAGGGGTGTGCTGGTGGAGATGGGGGCGGGCCAGGGCTATTTGGCCAGGGATATCCTGGAAGAACTGGAGAGGCAGGGAGTGAAAGCCACCTATATAATCGTGGAGAAGAGTGAGGCCATGAGGGAGACCCAAGGGGAGTTACTGGCCTCTTTCTCTGTGGAGTGGGTGGAGGGCCTGGAAGAACTGGAGCCTGTAGAGGGTGTCTTCTTCTCCAATGAGCTGGTGGATGCCTTCCCCGTCCACATGGTGGAGATGACAGAGGAGGGACTGAAGGAGGTTCTGGTGGACTGGCGGGCCGGGGAGTTCCAGGAGGTGCTGGCGCCGCCCACTACACCCCGTTTGAAGGAGTATTTTCGGGAGCTGGGAGTAAACCTCCCTCCTGGTTTTCGCACCGAGGTGAATTTGGACGCCATGGACTGGCTGAAGCAGGTGGCTTCCAAATTGAAAAGGGGCTTTCTCATCACTATAGACTACGGCTACCCTAGTCAGGAGCTTTACCAGGACTACCGGCGGAGGGGTACTCTCATGGCTTACTACCGTCATCAAGCGGAGGAGAATCCCTATGTCCGGGTGGGCGAGCAGGATCTTACGGCTCACGTAAACTTTTCGGCTTTAGCCCACTGGGGAAGGAAAGGAGGATTGGAGGTTTTGGGTTTCCTGCCCCAGAGTCATTTTCTCTTGGGCCTGGGTATCCTTGATCTTCTCTCCCAGGATGAGGAAGGGGAGAAGGAGCGTCTGGTGGCAAAAGCCCTCCTTTTGCCTGGGGGTATGGGGGAGACCTTCAAGGTCCTCATTCAGGGGAAAAGGGTTTCTCCCTGTCCACCCCTCTTAGGCCTGTCCATGGCTCCCTCTCGAAGGGCCTTTTGCCTTTAGGCGTCACAACGGTTTGAGTCCCAGGACTTTGCTGTTCAGCTTCTCCAGGGCCTTGTCGTCGATCCTCACCTTGTAGCGATGTTCCAATAGGAACCTCCACCGATGGCGCTGGCGCCTTGGGCGATGGGACCAGACTTGGCGTGGATGGGGTTCTGTTATTCCTTCACTACTCCAGGGTGGCACCGGGCACACTGCTCGGGAGTGACAAGGGTAGAGATGATTAAGCCCATGTGCTTGTAGGCAGCGGGGTTGTTTTTGGTGGTGCCATGGCACTCATAGCAGCCTACACCGTTTTTGGAGTGTTTGGATTTTTTCCATTCTTTGACCACAAAGCTGGTGGCGCTTTTGTGACAGGATACGCACTTCTGGGATTCCTTGGTGAAACTGGCCCATCCTTTTGAAGTCACGAGCCCACAAGAATTAGGGATGTAATCCCAATTAATGTTGCGATGTTCTTGACTTTATCCATCTCTATACCTTCATATTATGCGGTCTGCCTTTTTGAACTGAGCTGCTGTTCAGTTCTGTTTGAGAGGGCCGCGAGATGAGTAATTTTTGGCGCGGTACATTCCCCTTGTCCCTCCGCCTTTTGCTACATCGGTTCTCTCTTTCTTTTCATTAGACAATTCTAATGTTCGGATCATCTTCTATTTTGCTCCATGTGTTGGTGACTTCTCAATCTCTCTAATTAGAGAAGATATGCTTAATTTGTTGGCGAACAAGGGTGATGATCGAGGACCGCTATCGCTATTTCCCATGACTTTGTGTCATCTTTGTTTGGAAATCTGAGAATGAGAAGACGGCCTATAGACAGGATTGAGACTCCTACTGTAGATTTATTTAAGAATTTTGATACTCCTCGATGGAGGTGAAAAGTGATTGGCTGGTATAAGGGTAAGTATCCCAAGATTTCTCCTTCGGCTTTTGTGGCTCCCAACGCCACGGTCATCGGAGATGTAGTGATAGGAAAGAACTCTAGCGTGTGGTTTGGATCCGTAGTAAGGGGGGATGTGAACTACATAAGGATAGGTTCCTTCACCAATGTTCAGGACAACTCTGTTCTCCATGTGACCACCGAAAAGTTTCCCCTCATCATTGGAGACGAAGTTACCATGGGGCATCGAGTGCTGGTCCACGGATGCGTGGTAGGCTCTCGCTGTCTCATAGGCATGGGGGCTATCCTCATGGACGGGGTGGAAATAGGTGACGAGTGCCTGGTGGCTGCTGGAGCCTTGATCCCTCCAGGTACCAAGGTGCCTCATCGGTCTCTGGTTCGAGGGTTTCCGGCCAAGGTGGTGAGGGAGTTGTCGGATGAAGAGGTGGAGGAGATCAAGCGCTTGGCCAAACACTATGCCAACCTAGCTTCGTGGTATTGGAGTGAGTACAAGGGTAAGTGAAGGATAGTACCAGGGTTACCTTGAAAGTGCTGGCTGGGGAAGTAGCTTACAAGGCACCACTTTTTGAGGAGGAGGGGCTGTGGGAAAGAGAGTCATCGTTGTGGGAGGATTGGCGGCTGGGCCCAAGACAGCGGTCAAAGTTAAGCGTATGGAGCCTGACCGGCGGTGAGGCCACCTTCCCGGGGGTGACGGGGACCCTCATCCTCAAGGCCTTCGACTACAACGTGGCCCGTACGGGTCTCACCATGAGATAGGCCAGGGAGGCGGGCTTCGGTCCTGTTAGCGTCATTATCACAGGGCCCGACAAGCCCGAGTTTATGCCCCAGGCCCGTCCCCTATTGGTAGAACTGATGGCTGACAGAAAGAGCGGCAGGATCCTTGGGGCCCAATGCGTGGGTCTGGGAGACGCCAATAAGAGGATAGACGTGGCTGCTTCCCTCCTCTATTTCAAGGCCACCGTCTGGGACGCCATGGGGGTGGATCTGGCCTATGCCCCGCCCTATGCCCCTGCTGTGGACAACATTGCCAAAGCAGCCTGGGCCTTGGAGAACAAGATCCAGGGTAGGATGGAAGGCATCACCTCCGTAGAGCTCAGGGAGAGACTGGACAGGGGAGAGGACCTGCTGTTCCTAGATGTGAGGGCTCCCTGGAAGTGCCAGGAATTGAACCTACCCTGTCCTGTGGTGAACATTCCCTTGGGTCGCTCAGGAGGAGGGTGGAGGAGCTGCCTAGGGACAAGGAGATAGTGGCCTTGTGCAAGAGCGGACAGAGAGGTTATGAGGCCTATACCATCCTCAAAGCCCACGGCTTCCAGAAGATGAAAGTGTTGGAAGGGGGCCTTTTGGCTTGGCCCTTTGCTACGGAGGCCAAGGAGACCTGCGTTTAGTCCCAGGGGGAGTCCCGGGCTCTCCCTGCTTCTTCCTGGCTTTCCAGAGGGAGGGTAACGGTGATGCGCGTGCCCTCTCCCTCCTTGCTCTCCAATTCTATTGTACCTCTATGGAACCGCACAATGTGCTTTACGATGGATAGGCCCAATCCCGTTCCCCCTGACTCTCGGGAGCGGGAGGGGTCTACCCGGTAGAAGCGCTCAAATACCCTGTCCTGCTTGTCGTGGGGTATCCCTATTCCTGTATCTTCCACGTTGATGGCCACCTCCTCTTCTCTGTAATTCACGGATAGGGTCACCTTTCCTTGGGGAGTGTATTTGATGGCGTTGTCCAGGAGGTTGATGAGGAGTTGCTCGAGCAGGTAGGGGGAGCCTGTGATGGGCCTGGGGGTGCCTCTCTTTTGAAAGGAGAAGGTCAGTCCTTTATCCCTGGCTGCCTGCTCTGCCCATTGGGCGGTTTTCTCCAGAATGGCCTCCATGTCCACCGGGGTGCGGCTGTACAGGGTGTCTCCTTCTTCCAGGGATGAGAGGAGTAGCAGGTCGGAGACCAGGGATATGAGGCGCTGGATGTGCTTTTCCATCTTCTTTATGAAGGCTTCCCTCTCTTCCGGGCTCTTGGCCATCTCCAGGGTTTCCAGGTAACCCTTGACCACGGTGAGGGGGGTTTTGAGCTCGTGGGAGACGTTGGCCACAAAGTCAGTTTTCATCTTTTCCAGCCTTTTTCTCTCCTCCACGTCGTGGAAGAGTAAGAGGGCCTCTTTCCCGAGCACCATCTCTATTGCTGTCACCTCGAAGGTACCTCTGGGCGTGCTCACCTCTTCTTTCACCTTCTTCTCTTCCCACACCCTGGTGAAGAGTTCGGCCAGTCTGGGTGTTCTTAAAGCCCGCCAGAGCTTCTCTTCTTTACCGAAGAGCCTGAAGAAGGCCTGGTTGGCGAAAAGTATGGTGTCTTTCCTGTCGGTGACCACCACCAGGTCAGGCATGGAAGAGAGAAGGAGCTTCATCTTTTGCCTCTCCTCCTCCCTGGCCTTGAAGAGCTCCTGGAGGGAAGCGGCCATGGAGTTGAGGCTCCTGGCCAGAATTTTGAGTTCTCGGACGCCTGTTTCTGGTACCCTAGTAGTCAGGTCGCCCTGGGCCATGGCCTGGGTGCAGTCGGCCACGGTTTTCAGTTGAGAGGAGACATAGCGGGAGAAGAGCAGAGCCAGGGAGAGGGCCAAAAGGACCAGGAGCAGGTTTTCCAGGAGGAGTCTTCTGAAGAGGGGGTGCAGGGCCTCTTTCACGGGGGCCAGGGGATAGGCCACCCTCAAAACCCCCAGGAGGTGTCCTTCCCTGTCTTTTACGGGTACGGCGGCGTAGAGGAGTTTCCTGCCCAGGGTGGTGCTGTATCTCTGGGACATGCCCAGTCCTCTTTTGAGGGCCATCTGGACCTCGGGTCGGGACCAGTGGCTCTCCATGGTGGCGGGGTCGTGCTCTGAATCGGCGGCCACCTTCCCTCCGGGGAGTATGACAGTGATGCGTACCCCCGAGGGTTTTCCCATGGCCAGGACCCAAGGCTGGAGGTCCTTTCCCTCCTCCAGGAGTTGGCGGATGAAGGGTCTGAGCATTCTAGCCTTCTGGGTGAGGCTCTCTTCGGTATGGGCCAGGTGGAAACGCTCCACGTCTTTGATGACATTGAAGTAGGTGATGGCCAGAGACATGGAGATGAGGAGGGCAAAGGCCAGGAAGATCCTGGCTCCCAGACTGCCCATCCACTCCCTCATATCAGCTTGTAACCCCAGCCCCTGAGGGTTTTTATCCGCTGGCCTGCGGGGCCCAGTTTCTCCCTCAGGTGTCTGATGTGTACGTCCACCGTTCGCTCCGTGACGGCCTCTTCTCCCCATACCTTTTTCAGGAGGTCCTTTCGAGAGAAGACCTCTCCCCGGGCCAGGGCCAGGGTCTCCAAGAGTCTATATTCGGTGTGGGTGAGGGTGATCTCCTCTCCCATAACCTTTACGCTCTTGCTCTTGCGGTGGATCTCCAGGTCTCCCAGTTGAATGAGGGAGGGGTCTTCCTTTCCCTGGCGCCTGAGGATGGCCTTCACCCTGGCTACCAGTTCTCTAGGGCTGAAGGGTTTCACCAGGTAGTCGTCGGCTCCCAGTTCCAGTCCCAGGACACGATCGGTCTCCGAGGACCTGGCCGTTAGGATGAGGACGGGCAGATGGGCTGTGGCTTCCCTGGACCTCAGGGTTTTCAGAATCTCTAGGCCGTTTACCGAAGGAAGCATGAGATCCAGCACGAGAAAATCGCAGATGTTTCGCTCGATGTAGGCGAGGAAGGAGTCTCCGTCTTGGAATATGATGGTGTTGAATCCCTCCCTCTCCAGATGAAAGGCCACCAACTCGGCGATGTCCCTTTCGTCTTCCACGATGGCTATGGTTTTTTTCATCACGGTCTTCTGTGCTTGATCATTTTGCCCTTTACCAGAAATACGGCATTTTCCGCTATGTTGGTGGCTAGATCGGCAATTCTTTCCAAGTTCCGGGCAATGGAGGTGAGCTTCAGGGCCCTGTCTATGGTTTTAGGGTCGCTGATCATGTAGGTGATGAGTTCCCTCCTCACCTGCTCCAGGAGGTTGTCCACTTCCTCATCTCGGTCGATAACTTTCATCGCCTTGTCAACATCTTCCTCCATGAGAGAGTCTATGGCGTCTTTGAGCATCTCCCTGGCGATGGTGGCCATGCGGGGGATGTCTATGAGGGGCTTCACAGGAGGCTGAGGAATGAGATCCAGTACGTACTCTGCAATGTTCACTGAGTGGTCTCCCACCCTCTCCAGGTGTCTGTTGACGCTGAAGGAGGAGAGAACCAGTCTCAGGTCCCTGGCTATAGGGTGGTATCGGGCCAAGATGGTGATGATGGTCTCGTCTATTTCCAGATCCAGGTGGTCCATCTCTTCTTCGTCCTTCTCTATCACTTCCAGTGCCAGGTCCCTTCGTTTCTCTATAAGGGCGGTAGTAGCCTTGCCCACCATGGCCTCGGCCAGAAAAGCGGCCCGTCTGATTTTGCCCTGTAACTCCAAGAGGTATTTATCCAGCAAGGTTACCTCCTTTTATCCAAACTTTCCCGTGAGGTATTCTTCCGTCCTGGGGTCCTGGGGAGCGGTGAAGAGCTGGGATGTGGGGCCGAATTCAATCAGTTCACCCAGATAGAGGAAAGCGGTGTAATCTGCGACTCTCCCCGCCTGGGCCACATTGTGGGTGACCACCACCACGGTCACCGTCTCCTTCAGCCGGCTGATAAGCTCTTCTACCCTGTGGGCGGCCTTTGGGTCAAGGGCCGAGGTGGGTTCGTCCATGAGGAGAAGACGGGGATTCACGGCCAGGGCCCTGGCGATGCAGAGTCGTTGCTGTTGTCCTCCGGAGAGGAAGGTGCCCCTGCGATGGAGAGCGTCCTTCACTTCTTCCCATAGTGCAGCTTTTTTAAGGGACTCTTCTACTATTCTCTGGGCTTCTTCTTTTCTCAGTTTCACCCCGCTGAGCCGATATCCCGCCAACACGTTGTCGTAAATGCTCATGGTGGGAAAGGGATTGGGCTTCTGGAAGACCATGCCCACCATCCTCCTCACCTGGATAAGTTTCATGGACGTGATGTCCCGGCCTTCCAGCCGGATCTTCCCTTCTATCCGGGCTCCCGGGACCATCTCGTGCATGCGGTTGAAGCATCTGATGAGGGTGGTTTTGCCGCAGCCCGAGGGACCCATGACGGCTGTCACCCGGTTCCTGGGTATGTCTATATCTATGCCTCTTAGCACCTTTGTCTCCCCGTAGTAGGCCTTAAGGCCTTCCGTCTTCAGAATGGTACTCTCCATATCTTTACTCTCCTTTCATCCTTCTAGCCAGGAGTCTGGCAGCCACGTTGAGTAGTATGACCAGCACAATGAGGACCAGGGAGGCTGCCCAGGCCTGGCGCCACCAATCGGCATAGGGACTGGTGGCATAGTTGAAGATGACCAGAGGAAGGGCGTCTATGGGTTCCGTCGGTTTCAGGGAGAGGAAAGGATTTCCGAAAGCAGTAAAGAGGAGAGGAGCCGTTTCGCCTGCCACCCGGGCTATGGAGAGCAGGACCCCTGTGGTCACTCCCACCATTCCTGTGGGTAGCACCACCTTGAGTATCATCCGCCAGGAGGGCACACCCAGGGCTAGGGCAGATTCTCTTAGGTCTCTGGGCACCAGGACCAACACTTCTTCTGTGGTTCTCACTATGACGGGAAGCATGATGATGGCCAGAGCCACGCCTCCTGCCAGGGCAGAGAAGTGGTGCATGGGTCTCACCACCCAGGCGTAGGCCAGGATGCCTATCACGATGGAGGGGGTCCCCTGGAGGAGATCTGCTGCCATTCTCACGGCATGGGGCAGGGTCCTGTCCCTGTATTCCGAAAGGTAGATTCCTGCCAGGATCCCTGTGGGCACAGCAAGGGCCGAAGCCAGGGCCAGCAGGACAGCGGTTCCCACTATGGCGTTCAGGACTCCTCCTCCCTCCTCGCCTGGGGGATGGGGTAGGGAGGTGAGGAACTGGAGATTCAGAGACGTTATCCCCTTGACCGCCAGCTGGAGGAGGATCAGGGCCAGAGGAATGAGGGGTACCAGGGCCAAGATAGTCACAAGGAGGGTAGCCACCCTGTCCTTCCACAGGCGCCGGGTGACCCCTTTATCCATCACACTCCTCCCCGTTGCACCTTGAGTCTCTCGGTGATCCATCTGGCTAGGATGTTCACCACTAGGGTTATGAGGAAGAGAATAAGACCTATCTCTACCAGGGAGGCCAGGTAGATCCTGGATGTGGCCTCGGTAAACTCATTGGCGATGACGCTGGCCATGGTGTTGGTGGGGGCAAAGATGCTGTTGAGGATCTCGTTGCGGTTTCCAATGACCATGGTGACGGCCATGGTTTCACCCAGGGCCCTTCCCAGGGCCAGGATGGTGCCCGCAAAGATGCCTGAACGGGCGTAAGGGATTATTATATATCTTGTCACTTCCCATCGGGTGGCTCCTAGGGCGTAGGCCCCTTCTTTGAGTTCTTCGGGCACGAGGGAGACTACAGCCTCGGTGACGGATGTGGCATAAGGGAGGATCATGATGGCCAGGATGAGGGAGGCGGTGAAAGCGCCCACTCCGTAAGGAGGGAGACTGAGGGCTATTTCCATCTTCCTCACCAGGGGCACCAGGAAGAAGATGCCCCACAGGCCGTAAATGACTGAAGGGATGGCTGCCAGGAGCTCTACTGTGAAGCCCATGATGCCCTTGAGACTCTTGGGGGCATATTCTGCCAAGAAGAGGGCTGTGCCCAGGGAGAAAGGGGTGGATATGAGAAGGGCCAGAAAGGAGGTGACCAGGGTGCCTACTACGAAGGGCAGTGCTCCGAACTTTCCAGCCACAGGGTCCCAGGTCTGGGTCCACATAAAGGAAAGGCCAAAGGTCTTGATGGAGGGCCAGGATAGGACTGTCAGGGTGACGAAGCCGCCCAGAGCGATGGTCAGGACTAGAAGGGCAAAGAGCCTGGATAGGATCTCGAAGAGCTGATCTCCTTTTGCAGCTTCCAATGCTTTCTCCTTCCTTTTTGGCATTCCCTGAGAGTTACTTAGGGGACTGTGTGTTAAGGTTTGATTAAGAGTTTTTTAAGGAGGTTGCCCCGAGGTGGCAGCCCGGCATAGATCACTTCAGCAAGGGCCTGCTAGCGAACTGCCAGGTGTTGCCGCCTGGCTTTGCTTGATAAAGGGGCTTTTAAGGGCTAGGTTTCTTAAGGAAAGTGTTCAGATTACTGGACTTACTGGACCCAGGGTGGAGCTCTGGAGGGACTTTGTGAGGCAAAAAGGCGAAATTCAAAACGTGACCTCACTCTGTTACTCTACTGCTGTTCTACGAAGCAATAGGATAAGGGCATGGATGTGAACTTTGTTTTAATTACCATAGCAATTTCTATTCTGCTTCAGTTTCTGGCGGCGTTTTTGGCCCTGAGGTTGATCCTGATCACAGGGAGACGCAGGGCGTGGGCATTAATTGCGATTGCCCTTTTCCTCATGGCTGCTCGGCGCTGCATCCCATTATTTCGGTTGATCTCCGGTGATCTCTCCCACGTCCCTGACCTAACGGCTGAACTGATCGCCCTTGTCACATCGGCGCTCATGCTGGTTGGAGTGGCTTGGATTGCTCCCATATTCCTCTCTATCAAACGTTCAGAGGAAGCCCTCCGGGAGGCACAGGAGAAGTACCGTTCTCTGGTGGAGTCCAGTGAAGATCCGGTATATTTGGTGGATAGAGACTGCCGGTATCTGTTTCTAAACAAAAAGTACCTGTCAAGACTTTCTCTTTCCATGGAGGAGGTCATAGGTAGGCCATACGGCGAGTTCCAGTCGCCGGAGGAGGAAAAGGAATTCACCGAGAAGATCAAAGAGGTATTCGAAACCGGTAGGTCCCTTCATTATGAGCACAAGAGTCGCAGAGACGGGAGATACTTCCTCAGAACCTTAAGTCCTGTTAAAGGGCCTGATGGAAGTCCGATGGCTGTGACTGTGATTTCAAAAGACATTACCGAGCGGAAAAGGACAGAGCAACAGCTTGCCTTTATGGCTACCCACGATCCACTGACTGGCCTGCCCAATCGCATGCTATTCAATGACCGTCTTACGGTTGCGTTGGCTTACGCACAGCGCAACCGGCAAAAACTCACCGTGATGTTGCTGGATCTGGATTCCTTCAAGCAGATCAATGATACACTGGGTCATAGCGTGGGAGATCAGTTATTGCGAGCTGTTGGCGATCGACTGAAAGGATCTCTGCGAAAAACCGACACTGTTGCACGTATGGGGGGTGATGAATTCTTGCTATTGCTACCACAAATCGCTCGAGCCGAAGATGCTGCCACGGTTGCTCAACACATTATGAAGACATTTCAGGCTCCTTTTTCGCTTGAGGGACGCGAGCTCTGTATCACAGCCAGCATAGGGATCGCCATATACCCAGACGACGGTGAAGATGTCGATACCTTGTTGAGGAATGCCGACAAAGCCATGTACCGCGCCAAACAGAAGGGCCGCAACAATTATCAACGCTACAATCCAACCATGGACGCACCTTAACACCATCGGCAGCCGGGATGCTTCCTCGTGGTCGGGCAAAGGGGTCTGGGGGTCGCCTATGAAAAAGGCTGTCAACAGCATTCTCTTCTGTGCTGTCCTTTTTTGGCTTGGTGCCTCATAGCCGCTCCCTGCACTTGCTCCTTTAAGGGCCTACTATACTGTGGGGCTCAATGGCTTCCCAGCTCACTTTAAGGGCTCTGCCTTGAGGTAAGCTGTGTGTAAGAGTAGGTGCTTTATTCCATCCGGCTTGAGCTCTTGCTCAGGCCGGGAATCACTTGATTATAGGTTTTCCGTCGAAGGTCACGGATCTTAGGGTCCTTTCGCCCTGCCTGACCGCAGCCCTGGGGAGTTTTCCATACAGCAGAACTTCATTGTATCTCTGGGCCTGGTGGATACACCACCACAGTAGGTCCACCAGGGCCTTGGCTCTGGTTTTGTTCCTGCCAGAGTAGTGTTGCTCTTTGTACAGGATGATCCATGTGAATCCGCTAATGGGGTAGCCATCGGGGGCATCGGTGTCGGTGATGGAGACCCTGGTGTCGGGGGGCAGGGGGATGTTAGCCGCCAGGGAAATGGATTCCAGGGTGGGTTTAATGAAGTTGCCCGCCCGGTTTTGAATGGCGGAGACGGGCAGGTGGTTCTGTTCGGCGTAGGCCAGCTCCACGTAACCGATGCTCCCCGGTATTTGGGTGATGAGTCCTGCCACGCCTGCATTTCCTTTGCCACCCAGGCCCACGGGCCATTTGACGCTTTTGCCTTGTCCCACCCTTTGGCTCCACTCTTTGCTCACTTTGGAGAGGTAGTCGGTGAAGATATTGGTGGTACCCGAGCCGTCAGAACGATGGACCACAATGATTTTCATGTTGGGGAGTTTCACCTCTGGGTTGATTTTGACCAGTCTGGGGTCGTTCCATCTGGTGATCCTGCCCAGAAAGATATCGGCCAGGACCTGTGGGGTGAAGCGGAGCTGGGGTTTGCCTGGCAGGTTGTAGGTGACTGCTACGGCCCCCAGAGCGGTGGGGATATGGACGATCTTACTGGGTGCCTTGGCCAATTCTTTCTTGGTCATGAAGGCGTCGGTGCCGCCGAAGTCCACCGTTCGGCTCAGAAGCTGCCGTATGCCTCCCCCCGACCCTATGGCTTGGTAGTTCACCTTGACTCCCCTCATCTGGTAGTAGATGTGGAACCATTTGGAGTACAGGGGATAGGGAAAGGTGGCCCCTGCCCCTAAAAGGGTCGTGCTCTTTTTGGCCTGGACCCTGGATGTGGGTCCCCAGGGGGCCAATAGGGCAAGGGTCAAGAGGGTCAAAGCCAGCAGTTTCCCTGAAGTCTTTCCTCGGTTTTTCATGTTGCACCTCCTCAAGGGGTGATTCTGTCTGTCGCTTTAAAGATAGCTCGGACAGGATTAAGGCTGTATTAAGGATGGGAGAAATTTGTCTTAGAGTGGTTGTTTTGGGATTTGTTCCGGATGGCTTGTTCCAGAATTTTAAATAAAGTTTCCCGACTTTGACACTTAACCGAGGAT
>QMPS01000004.1 GCA_003648675.1 Aquificota bacterium | reverse complement strand
CTCGGGAAACTATCCCGCCCGCTTCCCCAGGCACCCCCTCACCCTACCTGGGATATAGGGTTCAAGGCCCGATCCCGGGGTTCAACGTTCAAAGTTCTAAGCTCTAGACTAAATGCCCATGCTCTAAAGCGAACCTGACTCAACATAGAACCTTGAACATTGAACTTTGAACATTGAACATCACAAGTAGCCCTTCTCTTCGTACCACTCCAGAGTCTCTCGAAGAGCCTCATCCAGAGATAGGGAGGGAACAAACCCCATAGAAGAGAGACGGGAAGTTTCACACACCCAAGCGTCTTGGCGCATCTCCTGGACCTTCTCTTTGCTCAGAAGAACGGGCCTGCCCGTGAGACAACGATAAAACTGGGAAACCCCGGCCACAGGAATCAAAAAACCCTGGGGCAAGGGGAAAGGCCTCAGCTTTTTGCCCACAATCTTGGAAACCCTCTCCGCCACTTCCCACCAGGAAAAGGTGCCATCGGCCACAAAATAAGTGCCCTGCGCCCCCCTCTCCAACAAAAAGAGGAGAGCCTCCACTAGTGTCCTCACATAGACCAGGCTGAGCCGCTTTTTCCTGAAAAAAGCCGGTGCCCATCCCCGCTTTACGAGTTTGAAGAACTGCAGGACATCCGTGTCCCGGGGACCGAAAATCACAGGTGGTCTAAGGATAAGACAGGGGAGGCCCGAATCCACAACGAAGTACTCTCCATAAAGCTTGCTCTCACCGTAAGGGGTCAAGGGCCTCTCCTCGCACTCTTCATTCACTTCTCCCGGACCTGCCGCCGCGAGGCTGGAAATATACACTACCAGCCCAGGTCGCCAGGGCGCATTTTTGAGAGCTCTTACCAAGTTGTAAGTCCCCAAGGCGTTCACCCGGTAGTAGTCCATGTTTCTGGGAGCGCTGGTGAGTCCAGCACAGTGGACCACCAGATCAAAAGGAGAACTGAAGGCCTCAGCCAAGGAATAGGCATCCAACACATCCCCCCGGGCCTTTTTCACCCCAGGGATCTCTCCCAACCAACTTTTCCTGGCCCTTACCAGGGCCACCACCTCATCTCCCCTATCCACCAGGGCCTGAGCCACGTGACTACCCACAAAACCTGTGGCCCCCGTCACAAAAACTCTCAAGGCTCCATCTCCTCAACAGCCATTGAGACAGCCTGAAAGTAGTGGTCCAGCACCTCATCGGTGTGGGCCAGGGAAACAGCGCCCCCCCCGTGCATAACAAAAACACCTCGGTTCACGAGCAACAACTGGAAAAGAATCTCTTTCTCCTTGTCCTGGACCAAGGCCAGAGCTGCAGGGTCCTGGGGGTCCACCTCTCCCATGGGGAAATGGGCCATAAAGAGGGAAGCCACACCTGTCACCTGACACCTCACCCCATGGGCCAGAAAGATGTCCTCAAGCACTGAACGGACCCTTTTGCCCCTCTCCTCCAGCAATGGATAAAGCCACGAAGCGTTGTCCACTAGGTACTCCAATACCTTAAGACCCGCCACCATACTGACAGAATGGCAGGAGAAAGTACCTCCTCCTATCAGAACCTTGGGCGTGCCCCCTGTAGCATCAGCAAGGGAGAGAATCTCCCTGGGACCCGCCACCGCCCCAAGGGGAAAGCCTCCTCCCAGAATCTTACCCAAAGTGACCAAGTGAGGAGTGACACCAAAATACTCCTGAGCTCCGCCCAAGGCTAGACGAAAACCGGTGATCACCTCATCGAAAATGAGCAAAGCTCCCCTTTTATCTAACTCCTCCTTCACTCCCTCCAGATAGCCCTCTTTAGGAGGCACACATCCCCCAGCCCCTATCACAGGCTCCACTATGAGGGCAGCCAGCTGATCCCCTGCCCTCTCCATCGCCTCTATAGTACCCTCCAAATCGTTGAAAGGGGCAGGAATCACTTGGTCCTCCATGCCCACAGGAAGCCCTTCACTGTCAGCTCCAGAGAAAGGGGGATAGATGTAAAAGGTGAGGTCTGTGGAGGCGCCGTGCCACCCACCCATGACCTTCACCACTTTGCTCCTCCCTGTATATGCCCTAGCCAGTCGCAGGGCATACATCCCTGCCTCTGTTCCAGAAGTGCAGAAGCGCACTGATTCAGCACAGGGCACCAGATCCACCACCCTCTCAGCCAGCTCCACCTCTTCCCGATGAACCAAGCCGAAGTGATACCCCCGCCCAGAAACCAGGTCCGAAACGGCTTGAGCTACCGGAGGAAAAGCGTGACCCAGAATGTGGGCATAATGGCCCATCCAAAAATCCAGGTACTTATTGCCATCTACATCATAGAGATAAGGACCTCGCGCCCTCTGTACATAGAAGGGGAAAGGACGAACTCTACGCAGATTATGGGAGATCCCCCCCGCCATAACCTGACACGCCCTGTGATAGAGGGCCCTAGACCCAGGTCTAACCTTAATATAAAGGCCTTCTGCCTTCTTTTTATCCATAGAATATCTCCTCCAGCTTCCGGGAGGAAATAACCCCCTCCCTAAGGATGCGGGGACTATCCCCTGTAAAGTCCACCACTGTGGAAGGCACTCCCCTCGCCTTTCCCCCATCCACCACTAGCTTCACCTCCTCCAAAAGCCTAGGAGGAAGATCTGCCACGGTGAGAGGATCCCTCTCACCACTCACATTGGCGCTGGTAGCAGTGACCGGCTCACCTAAAGCTTCCACCAACATTCTAGGGATTGGATGTTGAGGAACCCTCACCCCTACACCTCCCCCCGGTCCCAAAAGAGGAGGAGGAAACTCCACTCTAGGCTTTAGAACGAGAGTAAGGGGGCCTGGCAAGTAGCACTCTGCCAACCTCATGGCCAAGGGAGAGAGATGAAAAAGACTCTCCAACTCCTCTACCCGAGCGAAAAAGAGGGAAAGAGCCTTTTTTCTTTCCCTTCCCTTTATCCTGTACACCTTCTCTACTGCCTCCGATGAAAAGGCCCGGGCCGCCAAAGCATAAAGGGTATCAGTGGGGATGACCGCCACCTCGTTCGCCTGAAGAAGCAGAACTAACTCCTGAGGCAGCTCGCCCCCCTCCTTCCAGACCAAATACCGGACCCCTCCCATACACCCCCCGAAAACCCCGAGATCCAAATCTCAGGGAAAAGATACTCTCTCTTTCAAAAATGCCTCTATCCTCTCATCCTGGAGCCCCAAAATCCTCAGGGCCAACCATGCCCCATTCTTGGCACAGTCTATGGCCACTGCAGCTACGGGCACACCGGGGGGCATCTGGACTGTAGAAAGGAGGGCATCCAAACCCCTCAAAGGCGAAGAAGAGATGGGAACACCTATGACTGGCAAGGAAGTGTGGCTGGCAATGAATCCCGCCAGGTGGGCAGCCCAACCGGCCCCGGCTATAACCACCTGAGTACCCTTTTCCTCCAAGCCCAGCAGATACTCTTGCAGCTCTTTAGGGTTTCTGTGGGCCGAAAGAACCGCCACCTCGTAATCCACACCTGCCCCATCCAAAACCTCTAAGGCCTTCTCCATGACAGGCCTATCTGACTCGCTACCCATGATCACTACTACCCGAGCCATAACTCACCTTAATCCAGTTCCGCCTCTTTTCTGAGGGTCTCGGCCATATCCACCCGCTCCCAGGTAAACTCGGGCAGCTCGCGACCAAAATGGCCATACACCGCTGTCTTCTTATAGATAGGACGCCTCAAGTCCAAATGTTTAATGATACCCTGGGGAGTCAGGTCGAAGACCCTCTCAATTATAAGGGCCAACCTCTCGTCGGGTAAGACCCCTGTGCCCCGGGTGTCCACACATATGGAAACGGGCTGAGGCACGCCTATGGCGTAGGCCACCTGGATCTCACACTGTTCGCACAGTCCGGCCGCCACCAAATTCTTGGCCACATAGCGGCACATATAAGATGCAGAACGATCCACTTTAGTTGGGTCCTTACCCGAAAAACAACCACCACCATGGCGGGCTGAACCCCCGTAGGTATCAACTATGATCTTACGACCCGTCAAGCCTGTATCGGCCTGAGGACCACCTATGACGAAACGGCCCGTGGGGTTAATGTGGTAGACTATGTTCTCCTCATCCAGAAGCTCACAGGGGATAACAGACTTTATGACGTACTCTATGATATCTTCTCTAAGCTGCCTCAAGGTGATGTCCGGTGCATGTTGGGCAGAAACCACAATCGTAGTTACCCTGACAGGCTTACCATCCTCATACTCCACCGTCACCTGGGATTTACCATCAGGCCTCAAATAATCCAGAATATCCTTGCGCCTCACCTCTGCCAGCCTCTCACAGAGACGATGGGCCAAAACTATGGGCATGGGCATAAGGACATCCGTCTCCTTGGTAGCATAACCAAACATGAGGCCCTGATCCCCCGCTCCCCCAGTGTCCACACCCATGGCAATGTCCGGAGACTGGGCATGAATGGAGGTGATGACGGCACAAGTCTCGGAGTCAAAGCCAAACTTGGCTCTGGTGTAACCTATGTCCCTGATAGTCTCCCGGACTATGTCAGGGATCTCCACATAACAGCTGGTGGTGATCTCTCCGGCCACAAAAGCTAAACCCGTAGTCACCAGGGTCTCACAAGCTACCCTGCCCTGGGGATCCTGGGCCAGTATGGCATCCAGTATGGCATCGGAAATCTGATCGGCGATCTTATCGGGATGCCCCTCCGTCACCGACTCAGAAGTGAAGAGAATCCTCTTTCCACCGTTTATCATTTAACCCTCCCGCGCAAATATGTCCTTATGCTCTGCAAAATACTCATAAGCCGAGTAAAGGGCCACCACAACACCCAGTAAAAGGATGAGCATCCCCAGAACCTGGAGATGAACCATCAAACAGAGCAAAGCCAAGGTGTACAAGAAAGTTTTGGCCTTGCCCATTCCCCCAGCCCCCATGGATATGCCTTTAAGGGCAGCCATCCCCCTGAGCCCCGTGACAGCAAACTCCCTAGCCAACACCAGTACCGCCAGCCAAGGAGGTACCCTTTCAAGGGCAACCAAAGGAATGAGAGCACTGAGGAGAAGAATCTTATCAGCCAAAGGATCCAGAAGCTTTCCCAAGGCGGTCACCTCACCCCGGGAACGGGCAATAAAACCGTCAGCCAGATCTGTGAAGGAGGCCAAAAAGAAGAAAAAGGCTGCCAGAATATTCCATCCCAACCTGGCAGAGGAGAGGCACAGGAGTATGGGAATCACAAAGACTATCCGAGATACGGTGAGGATATTGGGAAGGTTCATCTCTCTACCCCTGGAAACCTACTTCTGGATCCAATAAAACTCGGGCCGGGGAGCCCGTTCCATGAGACCACCCAAGGCCTCAGCGGGATCCTTATCCTCATACAAGATCCTGTAAACCTCGATGCTGATGGGCATCTCCACCCCCAATTTGTCCGCTAGAGAGACCACCGCCGCTGCCGTGGGTACTCCCTCGGCAACCATGGACATTCCCTTCATAATGTTCTGGGGTTTCTCACCTTTCCCGATTCGGAAGCCAACGGTCTTGTTTCTACTCAAATCCCCTGTACAAGTCAACACAAGGTCACCCATACCCGAAAGCCCCAAAAAGGTGAGGGGCCGAGCCCCCATGACCACCCCCAAGCGACTCATCTCGGCCAGTCCCCTAGTTATCAGAGCCGCCCGGGCGTTGTGTCCCAATCCCATACCCTCACAAATCCCAGCGGCAATGGCAATCACGTTTTTCAAAGCACCGCCCAGCTCCACACCCACCACGTCATCATGGGTATACACCCTGAATCTAGAGGTCATGAACACCTGGGCCACATCCTGGGCCAAACGATCATCCCAGGCAGCTATTGTCACCGCCGTGGGCAACCCCTGAGCCACCTCTTTAGCAAAACTGGGGCCAGAGAGACAGGCCCAGCGCTGACGCACCTCTTCCCCCATGAGGTCCTCAAAGATCCGATCGGCTGTCTTCAGAGTGGAAACCTCTATCCCCTTACTAGCGCTCACCAGAGGCACCTTTGGCACACGGTCCGCCACCCTTGCCCAAACGGAGCGGATATGCTGGGTAGGAACCACATTGATCAGGATATCCACCCCCTCCGAGACTTCTTCCATACGGTTTGTAGCCTCTATTCTGGAGGAAAGAGGAACCCCCGGGAGGTAAAGGATATTCTCCCTTTTCGTGTTTATCTCATCAACCAAATGGGACTCAAACACCCACAACTTCACAGAAAACCCTTTACCCGCCAGGAGCTGGGCAAGGGCTGTTCCCCAACTACCTCCGCCCACCACACCGATGCGCATGGCTCAGGTGCCCATCTCCCAACTGGAGAGATACTCTCTTTGCTCAGGGGTAAGGCTGTCTATCTCTATCCCCATGGACTTCAGCTTTATCCTGGCCACTTCCATGTCCAGCTCCTGGGGAAGCCTGTACACCTGGGGTTTAAGCTTGCCTCCCTCCCTCACCAAGTACTCCACGGCCAAAGCCTGATCGGCAAAGCTCATGTCCATGACTGCCGAAGGATGGCCCTCGGCAGCCACCAGGTTCACCAGGCGACCCTCTCCCAAAACCACGATCCGACGCCCATCTTTCAAGACGTACTCGTCCACAAAAGGCCTCAGCCTTCTCTTAGAAGTGCTCATCCCCTCCAAGGCCTCCAGATCCACCTCCACGTTGAAATGGCCCGAGTTGGCCACTATAGCCCCATCCTTCATGACAGCAAAGTGCTCCTCTCTGATGACAGATATGTCGCCAGTCACCGTCACAAAGAAATCTCCCAAACGGGCGGCCTCTACCAAAGGCATCACCATAAAACCATCCATCACCGCCTCCAGGGCCCTAATCGGATCCACCTCAGTGACTATCACCCGAGCTCCCATTCCTCTGGCCCTCATAGCCACACCCCGGCCACACCACCCGTAACCACACACCACAAACACAGAGCCTGCCAAGAGCCTGTTGGTGGCCCTCAAGATACCGTCTATGGTGGACTGGCCCGTACCATAACGATTATCAAAGAGATGCTTGGTGTCGGCATCGTTGACAGCTATCACGGGGAAAAGGAGTTTACCCTGAGCAGCCAAACTCTTAAGCCTGATGACCCCTGTGGTGGTCTCCTCCGTAGAACCAATCACCTCTTTCACCAAGGCTTCTCTTCCCCTCTGGCTCCAAGAACCAAACACCTCCTTCAAACTGGTAGAAAGTTCTCCCTCTCGACCCTGAGCTAAGAAATGAAGGGTACTGATGAGATCAGCTCCATCGTCCAAGGTCACCCGGGGCCGAGTGGCCAATACAGAAGCAATATGGCTATAATAAGTATCCTTGTCCTCACCCTTTATGGCAAAAACGGGAATCCCGTATTCTCTCACCAGGGCTGCCGCCACGTCATCCTGAGTGGAAAGGGGATTGGAGGCACAGAGAGAAACCTGAGCCCCTCCCTCTTTCAACGCGACCATCAAATTGGCCGTCTCGGTAGTGACATGAAGACAGGCTCCCACCACTACCCCCTTAAGGGGTTCCTCCCGGGAAAACCTCTCTCGAATCCTTCTCAAGACGGGCATCTCCCTCTCAGCCCATTCCATCCTCAACAGACCCTGGGACGCCAAAGAAAGATCCCTCACGTGGTAGTCCATAGGCAACCTCCAGCAAAACCTGCAAAGATGGAGAAGTTATAGCCAATTACCATGTAAATAAAAAGAGGGAACGGGGAAAACCCGTTCCCCACTAAAACCCTTTTAAGGACCTTATCAAGACTTCCAAAGGGCCACAGGAAGTAGCGAGGGAGGAACCAACTGATAGTACCAACCCTCCAACACCAACTCTCCTCTCTCCAAAGCCTTTTGGACACAGGGATACCCCTTCAACCTGGCCAATTGAACCTCCACGTTCACTATCTCCGCCGCCCTTTGTCTCTCCTCAAAAGAGGAAAACTCCCTACTTTCCAACTGTTCCAGGACCTCTCTCCCAAGCTCAAGCCACTTTCCCAGATGCCCTTCCACGCCCCCCTCCAAAAGGGCCTTAACACCGCCACACTGGGAGTGGCCAAGTACCACCAGCTTGGAAACCTTGAGGTGCCCTACGGCGTAGTCCACGGCAGAAGGTACAGAACTGAACACCGAATCATACGGAGGAACCATATTGGCTATGTTTCTTATAACAAAAATTTCCCCCGGAAGACTGGAAGTGACGAGCTCAGGGACCACCCGGGAATCGGCACAAGATATGATCATCATACCGGGCTTCTGCCCCTCTTCCACCAGCCTCTTAAAAAGCTCTGCCATAGAAGGGTAAGAGTCTTTCTCAAATTTCCCAAACCTCTCTTTCAAATCCATAACTCCCTCCTATCTACCCCAAGGGGGAGGAGAGTCACCCACCAAAACGGCCACACCCCGGGAAACAGCAAAGAAAAGGTTCTTCCCATCTTCCATAATGTCCCACACAGGTTCATTTTTCAGAAAGGCTTGCCACTTCCCCCCTTGAAACCTGGCCACACCTCTCCTGGTCCCCACCCACACAGCACCATTGCTGTCTTGGAATATGACATTTATATCATTGTGGGGCAGGCCCCCGTGAGTGTTCTTTCTGGTGTACAACTTCCATTTGGTGCCATCATAAAAGATGAGTCCACCTCCTCCCCACAAACCGCTCCTGGAGCCAAACCAAAAATTACCATCACTATCCTGAAAGACGACGGATATATTGGCCCGGGGCAACCCACTGTT
Source organism: Aquificota bacterium (assembly GCA_003648675.1). Taxonomy (GTDB): domain Bacteria; phylum Thermosulfidibacterota; class Thermosulfidibacteria; order Thermosulfidibacterales; family B14-G1; genus B14-G1. Next base: position 5,175 of record QMPS01000004.1, on the reverse strand, counting down.
AAACTTGGTCAGATTCCTCCACTCCTTACCGTTAAACCACCCGACACCCTTATCAGTAGCAAACCAAAGGTCGCCCCCCTTATCTACGAAGATGTCCCACACGGAATCCCCTGGAAGCCCCAGTCCCGTATTGGTTCTATTATACAGATACCAGCGCTCCCCGTCGTAACAAGAAACTCCCTTGTCTGTGGCAAACCAGAGCCTCCCTTGGGAATCCTCCACAATATCCCACACGTAGTCACTGGGCAGCCCTCCACCCGTCCTCTCTTTATCCCAGAGCTGCCAGTGCTTACCGTCATATCGGGTCACCCCCCCTCCTCCAATAAAACTCCTTCGGGTAGCAAACCAGTAGACACCCTCTGTGTCCTGGAAAATCTTCACCACAGATTTACCTTTGAGAGCCCTTTCGGTGTTCTTGGGAGTGAACAAGGCCCACTTCCCCTGACGAAAAAGGGCAATGCCCCCTCCCGTGCCAAACCAATACCAACCCCTGCCATCCTTCATAAGATCCCAAACGGCAGCCGATGGAAGTCCCGTGTTCTCACGGGTGAACAACACCCACTCACCAGCCCAGCCACTAAAAGCAAAAACCAGCAAAAAAACCGTTGCCATGACCATTCTACACCGCAAAGGCTCCTCCTCTTCTACACAAAAATGGGGGCTGCAATTTACACAGCCCCCTTAGATTACAGACTCACGATAAAGGCATCAATCCTCTTTAGGATGCCTGGTGAGGAAGGACATCACCACAGCCAAAACACCCAGACCGATGGCCACCTTAAAAGCCGTCTTATAGGCCACTAGGTTAGCCTGCTCTTTGGGCATACCTTGAGCCATTAGCTTCTTGGGAATGCTCTTGAGCAGCCTGGCCTTGATAAACCTGGGACCAACAAAACCGGCAAAGCCCCAGGCAGTGAAGACACCGGCGTACAAGTTGCCCAAGTTCTTGGTGCCAAAGTAATCAGCAGTAGCTGCGGGGAAGAGGGCAAAGTTAGAACCGTAAGAAGCACCAAAGATCATAAGAGCCAAGGCGTATCCCACAGTGGTTCCCGCAATGTTGGTGAAAGCCATGGTAATGCACATGAGAGTAGTAATACTGAAGAATACCAACATGGCAGCCCTTCTGCCTATCAAATCAGACACCCAACCAGCCAAAATCCTTCCTAAACCGTTAAAAATGGAGAGGAATCCAATGAGGAAGGCCGCCGTCTCCTGAGAAATACCATAAGTTTTTGCCAAGGGAGCAATGAGAGAGATGACCATGAGTCCAACACCAGCGTTGCCCAGGTAAGCCAACCAGAGAGACCAGAAAGACCATGTCTTGATGGCCTCAGAAAGGGTCCAATCTCTGACAGCCACCTTCTTAGTCTCCGTAGGAGCAGGAGGCTCCCAACCCTCCGGTTTGTAACCAGGAGGAGGGTTCCTCAGAATCTGGGCCAAGGCCACCACAATAATCAAAAAGATCACTCCCAAAACCTTGAAAGCCGTCATAACGCCCACAGCCACAATGAGTTTCCTGGCCAAGGGAGTGAAAACAAAAGCACCAAAGCCAAAGCCCGAAACGGTGATCCCTGTGGTCAACCCCCTCTTGTCAGGGAACCACTTCACTGTGGCAGCAATAGGTGTCACGTAACCGCAGGCCACGCCAGCGCCCGCTATGACACCGAAGGTGAAGATAAGAGCCGGAAGACTGGAAACAAAACCACTCAGAATATAACCAATCCCCATCAGAACACCACCAACCGATGCCACCAATCTGGGGCCCACCTTGTCCTGCCACTTCCCTGCCGCCACCATAACAACGGCAAAGACCAAGATGGAGACGGAGAAGGGCCAGGTAAGGTCTGCCCTGCTCCATCCAAATTTCTCCTGGAGGGGCACAACGAAAATACTCCAGGAGTAAAGCACTCCAAGGACCAAGTTTATACCGGTCCCCGCCAAACAAATAATCCACCTATTCATAAAACCCTCCCCTTACAAAAAATTTTTACAAAAAAATCCGAAGCCTCAAACCCTCTGTTCATATCCCTCCGTTACCACCTCCTTCCCGTCGGAATTAATAATACGCCATTTTGCTGCTGGTATAAAGTCTTTACACCTAATCAAACGCTTTGTCAAGTACTGTAGGCAACAATTATAGTGACAACATTAAAATCATGTCAGATTAGCCATATACTACAATATTTCAGAATGTTAAGCACCATGTAGACTAAACATAAAAAGTTTTAGTTTAAATAAACATAAGCGATATATAAAAGTTTATTAATAAGCTTCGAAACAAAATGGGCTTTGTCCAAACAATAAAATTTCCAACATAAACTAATTCTGGTCGCTAAGTACTCGTGGATCTGCTCTACAGTGGACCACAAAAAAAGCAGGAAAAAAATACAACTGGAATAAGAAAGAAATAAATAAAACAAATGGATTGCACTTACTAAAGTCCTAAAACATCTTTAATTTATTAATACTAAACACAGATACGGTGGGGCATAGAGGCCACTATTAAAGGAAAGGAGGGAAAAGTTATGCCTATGAGAAGATGGGCAAGAGAACGGGAAAAGTGGAAAACAGGATGGAAGATGAGATGGGCATTTGGAGGACCTGAAAGGCCACAAGAAGTTTTTGGAGGAACAGAACCATCCCCTGACTACTTTGATTGGAGTGGCCAGTATCCCACCTACTTCGGCGGAACAGAACCGTCTCCAACCTACTTTGATGGTCTAGATCCTATGCAGATTCCCTTCGGAGCTGTCCCTTCCTTTCCCCCGGTCGACATTTACGAAGAAGGAGACAATTTGGTGATCTTAGCCGACATCCCAGGCTTCCAAAAGGACGAGATTAAATTAGAAGTAAAAAGGAGAGAAATCGCCATCTCTGGAGAGAGGAAGAACAAAATCCTCAAGGAAGTGGAAGACAGAGCTCTCTATCGTTTTGAAAGATATTTTGACACTTTTCTAAGAAGAATTCCGCTGCCTCTGGAAGTGGACCAAGACAATGCTAAAGCTAAATTCGAAGGGGGAACGCTAAAAATAGTCATACCAAAAGCAGAAAAAGGAAAGGAAATACCTATAGAATAAGCAACTAGCCTCTAGCGCCCCACCCTGCCAGTAACAAAGTTAAGGTTGGAGTTCTTAGATAGGGAAAGCTGCAAGCCATATATGGGATGAATTTTCAAAACCCCTTCCACTCTCACCGCCATCCCTTCAACGCTATCCAAGGCTATCCCCTTCTTCCTAAGCTCCCATACGCGCTCCTCACCTAAAGGTACTGAAATATAAGTCAGTTTAACTACCCAGAGTCCTTCGTCGGGATAGGAATCAACCCTCTTTATTCTATCTTCCACTACAACTTTTTTACCAAGACTCTTGTTGATGGCATCAATATCATCCCCCTTCACCACTATTTCCTTGTCTTCCACCAACTTCAAAAGGGGCGGCACACCTCCGATGAGCCCTAGCCTCTCCGCTCCTATCTTCAAAAGAGCCAAAGCAAAGAGGAAAGAGAACACCAAAAGCGTAAAAACCAAAATTCTAAGCTTCACGATGTCCATCTCTTTCATTCTCTCCAGCCAACCCACACTCAACCCCCACAAGAGTTATTACGCGACGCCTAAACTGAGGAAAAAGACAATTATAGGCACCGCCACCACTCCAGCCGAAATACTCACCACCCAAGCCAAACTTTTTAGAATATCTCTTTTTTCAGAACCTACTACCACAGATCTAGAAATCAAATCCATAACCAAAGTGGAAGCTATCAGAGAAGCCACGAAGACCGAAACCAAAGGGAAAGAGTATCTACCCAATAGCCCTCCCAAAGCTTTGAAAAACTGAAGGGGGGAAGAATGAAGAATCCCCATGGCAGCACCTACTCCCAGTAAAAGGAACTCCATATCCAGTTCCCTAAACAAAGGGGCGAGGAAAGGAACAAAAGCCAAAATCAGAGAGAAATAATACCCAACCACTCCGGCCACAACAGACGATATAAAACAGCGATAGTCTCTGCCAGACAACCACAGAAAAAAGCCAGAAACTAGAAGAGACATGCAAAAGGGATAAAAAATCATGTTCAACAAGGCTACCACTCTCCTTTTGGAGGAAAGACCCACAACAGCACCCAAAAAGAGATAGTGAACCAAAAACACCCCAAGGGGAAAGCCTATGTATAGGATCAGGCCTCTCATAGAAAAATATTGAGGTTGGGGAAGCATTTTACCTGCCTCCCCAACCTCCAACACCCTTACTTAGGGGCTCCTATTGGCAGGACTTCCTTGCCAAAGGCAGGATTAATAAGCTCCGCCGCCATGAGATACCAAGCGGTGAAAGCCGTCCAGATCCCCTCCCAGCCAGCAAAGTGACCAATACCTGCACTACCAGTTATCACATGGATGTCCAATAGGATAAACAGTATCAACAGGGACACAAATACGACAATTAAGGCTTTGGCCTTGGGGAATGTTGCTATGGTCATGATGAAAGTAAAAATAGTCCATGCAATGAGGGTCCACAGCAAAGCCCCGTGAAAATCTTTGAAACCTGGCAAGACGTTGTTATCCTTGAAATAAATAAGTGTTGCTAAAGAGATCCAGAAAGCACCATAAGACCCAAAAGCACACATCCCGAAGGTATTACCCGTACCGAACTCCAGAAGACCAGCACAGAGCTGAGCCAAACCACCATAGAAGAGCCCCAAAGGAAGGGCCGTTCCTACATCTGCTAGAATACCAGCGTTATGAACGTTGAGCACAAAAGTGGTCAGAGCAAAGCCACCCAGCCCTAAAGGAGCAGGATTGGCCAAAGGTCTAAATTCTGCCATCTTTCCACCTCCTAAAGCCAAAAACTTTTTAGATACCTCTTACCCTCTCTCAACCTTCCTAATCACCTTTTTACTGCCCTAAAACTAAGGACTTCTCCCAGCAGCCTCCACTCTTCTCACCCCCCTTCCTCTTGAAAAGTCCTATCATTGACCTTGAAAAGTTAGACATTAATCAAACGATTTGTCAAGACCCATATGACCAAAAAATCTAAAAATTCATCCACAGTTTATAATATTCAGTGCAGTTGCACAGCCCCTAGATACTCAATACAGCTAAAATCGTAACACACTGGCAAACAAGGAGATATAAGAGAAAAAACTCACAAAAAGATAAAAGTATTTATATCTATTGGGTTAGGT
>QMPS01000003.1 GCA_003648675.1 Aquificota bacterium | reverse complement strand
TAAGCCTGTGGTCACCGCTAACAAGGCCTTACTGGCAGAGGCGGGAGAAGAGATTCTCCAGGCTCTGGAGGAAACGGGCTTGGATCTTGGTTTTGAGGCCAGTGTAGCGGGAGGTATCCCCATTCTCAAGGCCTTGAGAGAGGGGTTGGTTGCCAATCCCCTCGCCCGTATTTATGGGATTATTAATGGAACGGCCAATTACGTTCTTACCATGATGGAAAGGGAGGGTCTTTCCTTTCATGAGGCTCTGGCCGATGCCCAGGCCAGGGGTTACGCGGAGTCGGATCCTACCCTGGACATCAGCGGCATGGACGCTGCCCACAAGGCGGCTATTCTGGCCACCATGGCTTTTGGACGTTACTTCAAGGCTCAGGAGGTTTATGTGGAGGGCATAGACCGGGTGGATTCCAAGGATATCCTTTACGCCCAGGAATTGGGTTATCGGGTAAAACTGTTGGCCATCATAAAAGGCGGGAAGCAGGTGGAGATTCGGGTCCACCCCACTATGATTCCTTTGGACCATTCCCTGGCCAAAGTGGAGGGCGTCTTTAATGCCGTCTATGTGGAAGGCGATGGTGTGGGACCTGCTATGTTTTATGGCCGGGGGGCAGGGGAGATGCCTACGGCCAGCGCTGTGGTGGCTGATGTGGTGGATATAGCTCGGGATTTGCTTAAAGGGGTGGGACGCAGGGTACCGCCTTTTTCCTACGACAGGCTGGACAGGAAGGTGGAGATCAAGCCTATGGATGAGGTGGTCACCCGGTACTACATGCGCTTTACAGCCCAGGATCGACCTGGGGTGTTGTCTAAAATCTCGGGCATTCTGGCTTCTAGGCAGATCTCCATAGAGTCGGTGATTCAAAAAGGACGTCGGGAGGAGGGCACGGTGCCCGTGGTTATGATGACCCATGAGGCCATGGAGAGGGATGTTAGGGAGGCTTTAGAGGAGATAGACCAGTTGGACGTTATAGGTAAAGGGACGGTTCTCATTAGGGTGGAGGACGGTGGTGGCTGGTAGTTTACCTTTGGTTCCGGGATGGAAGGTTGTTCGATATCTGAGTTGAAAAGAATTTTGTTTAGCATAGATTTTAGTTATCTAAATTTTGAAGAGGGGAAAGATGGCCAAATACGTGGTACTCCTTGGCGACGGCATGGCTGATGAGCCTTTAGAGGAATTGGGTGGTAGGACTCCTTTGGAGGTGGCTTCTACGCCTCACATGGACAAGATGGCCCAGGAGGGTATCTGTGGCTGGGTGAGAACTGTCCCCCCGGGATTGCCTCCCGGTTCTGATGTGGCCAATCTTTCGGTTTTGGGTTTCGATCCCGCCACCTACTATACCGGCAGGGCTCCGTTAGAGGCGGCCAGCATGGGTGTGGAGATGGGTCCCGATGATGTGGCCTATCGCTGCAATTTAGTGACGGTGAGGGATGGGATAATGGAGGACTACAGCGCAGGCCATATCTCTTCTGAAGAGGCTGCCCAGCTCATAGAGGCCCTTCGGGGGGCCTTGGGGGACGGTGAGTTCTCCTTTTACCCTGGTGTGAGCTATAGACATCTGCTGTTGTGGAAGGGAGGTGTGAACGGTTTGGAGACTACACCTCCCCATGACATATCGGGTAGGCCCATCCGGGAGTATCTGCCCAAGGGAGAGGGGGCCGAAAGGCTTTTGGCCCTTATGGAAAGGTCCAGGGAGGTTTTGGCTGCCCACCCAGTGAACAAGAGGCGGATAGAGGAGGGGAAGAATCCCGCCACCATGATCTGGCTTTGGGGGCAAGGAAGACGACCCACTTTGCCCGCTTTCCGGGATGTTTACGGTTTGAGAGGAGCTGTCATCTCGGCGGTGGATCTCATGAGGGGGTTGGCAGTTCTTTTGGGTATGGAGCCCATTGAGGTGCCTGGTGCCACGGGTTACCTGGACACCAACTACGAGGGCAAGGCCCGGGCAGCCCTGGACTTTCTCCAGGAGGGGGGAGATTTGGTCTATCTTCACATCGAGGCCCCTGATGAGGCAGGCCATCAAGGGGATGTGAAGGCCAAAATAAGGGCCATAGAGGATATAGACTCCCGGGTGTTACCTCTCCTTTTAGAAGCTGCCTACTCCAGCGAAGAGCCCTTCAATATTCTGTTACTCTCCGATCATCCCACTCCCATCACCATCAAGACCCATACGGCAGATCCCGTACCTTTTGTGATATGGCGGAGCCATCAGGAGTGGGCTGGTGAGGAGGGTTACAATGAGAGGGCGTTGGGCCATCTCAGGGCTTATACCTTAGCCCAGGGGCATAGGCTCATGGCCCTCTTTTTGGGGCATCTTTGCCACTCTTGTGGAGCATGTGGGTAGGGGCAAAAGGTGAAAGGCTAAAGGCTGAAGGCGGAGGGCAGAGGGTAGTGAATAAAATTTGTGGTTTTTGTCACAAAAACCGTTGAAGGTGGGACATCCTTTTGCTATGGAGGGGGCGAGTCTGAACTGGTGGTTCGCGGTTTGGACTTAATCAGGGGCTTCCAGAGGGTTTTGAAGCCCTTTGGGGCCTAGAGATTTGGGATAGGGGATTTCTTCCAGGAGGGAAGAGCGATGGCACTGGTGGTGCAAAAGTACGGGGGAACTTCGGTAGGCACGGTGGAGAAGATCAAGAACGTGGCCAGGAGGGTGGCCAAAACCAAAGATGCGGGGAACGATGTGGTGGTGGTCATCTCTGCCATGGCAGGGGAGACAGACAGGCTCATAGGCCTGGCTAAAGAGATCACGGAGATGCCCGATGAGAGGGAGATGGATATGCTCCTCTCCTCGGGAGAAAGGGTCTCTTCTGCCTTGCTGGCCATAGCCCTTAAGGCCATGGGCTATCCCGCCCGTTCTTTTACGGGTAGGCAGGCGGGTTTCATCACCGATGGTGTTCACACCAAAGCCAGGATAAAAAAGATTGAGGCCCAGCAGGTGAGAGATGCTCTGGCTCGGGGCGAGATCGCTGTGGTGGCGGGTTTTCAGGGTGTGGACGAGTTGTCCCATGATGTGACCACTCTGGGCCGTGGGGGGTCCGATACCACTGCCGTTGCCTTGGCAGCAGCTCTCCGGGCCGATGTGTGTGAGATCTACACGGACGTGGAGGGTGTTTATACCGCTGATCCCAGGATCGTGCCCCACGCCAAGAAGTTAGATCGTGTATGTTTCGAGGAGATGATGGAGATGGCCAGTGCCGGGGCCAAGGTGCTCCAGGTCAGATCCGTAGAGATGGGTATGAAGTATGGGATACCCATACATGTGAGATCCACCTTTACAGATAAGGAGGGAACCATGGTGGTGCCATTCAGTGAAGAGATGGAAGCAGTATTGGTTTCGGGGGTGACCCATGACAAGAACCAAGCCAAGATTACGGTCATGGGGGTGCCTGACAGGCCGGGCATAGCCAAGGCTCTCTTCACCCCCATTGCCGATGCGGCCATAAATGTGGACATGATCATCCAGAACGTGAGTCAAGACGGACTCACTGACATCTCCTTCACCGTGGCCAGGACAGATCTGCCCAAGGCCATTGAGGTGATGAAGGAGGTGGTGCCTGGTTTGGGGGCTAAGGGTTTCACCACTAATGCGGACATCGCCAAGGTATCTATTGTGGGTGTGGGTATGCGTTCCCATCCCGGTGTGGCTGCTAAGATGTTCGAGACCCTGGCCAATGAGGGCATCAATATCCTCATGATCTCTACCTCGGAGATCAAGGTGAGCTGTGTCATTGAGGATAAGTACACCGAGTTGGCCGTTAGGGCCCTGCACGATGCTTTTATAGGAGAAAGGGGTAGTGGGGAGGGTGAAGAAGGTTAAGCTTTACGACACCACTTTAAGGGACGGGACCCAGGCGGAGGAGATCAGCTTCTCCAGCATGGATAAGCTCATGATCGCGGAGAAGCTGGACGATCTGGGGATCCACTACATTGAGGGTGGATGGCCTGGGTCCAATCCCAAAGATATGGACTTTTTTGAGCAGAGCAGGAGGCTCAACCTAAAGCAGGCCAAAATAGCCGCTTTTGGTTCCACCAGGAGGGCGGGTATTAAAGCCCAGGATGACCCCAACATCAAAATGCTCCTTAAGGCCGATGTGCCTGTGGTCACCATTTTTGGTAAGTCTTGGGACCTTCATGTCACCGATGCGTTGAGATGCAGCTTGGACGAGAACTTGCAGATGATCTACGATTCCGTGTCCTATTTGAAGACCAGGGTACCCGAGGTGATTTACGATGCTGAGCACTTTTTCGACGGTTACAAGAGAAACCCCGAATACGCTATAAAAACCATCAAGGCTGCCGAGGAGGCGGGGGCTGATTGTATTGTTCTTTGCGACACCAACGGAGGCTGTCTGCCCTTTGAGATTCAAGAGATTGTGACCCGGGTGAAGCAGGAGATTTCGGTGTCTTTGGGTGTCCACGCCCATAACGATTCGGAGACTGCAGTGGCTAATTCCATCATGGCTGTCCTCTGCGGGGCCGAGCATGTTCAGGGCACCATCAATGGTTTTGGAGAGCGCTGTGGCAATGCCAATCTCTGTTCCATCATACCCAATCTCCAGCTCAAGATGGGTATAGAGTGTATATCTCCGGAGCAGTTGCGTAACCTCACTCGGCTTTCCCGCTTTGTTTACGAGGTGGCCAATCTTAAGCCCTGGTCTCACCAGCCTTACGTGGGTAAGAGTGCCTTTGCCCATAAGGGAGGGGTTCATGTTTCGGCTGTGATGCGCAATCCCGAGACTTATGAGCATATCCGGCCCGAATTGGTGGGTAACCGCCAGAGGGTGTTGGTCTCCGACCTTTCGGGTAGAAGCAACATTATCTATAAGGCCCAGGAGTTCGGTTTGGATCTGGACTCTAAGGATCCCGTGGTGCAGAAGGTCCTGGATGACCTCAAGGTGTTGGAGCATCAGGGATACCAGTTTGAGGGTGCTGAAGCCTCTTTTGAGATCCTCATCAAAAAAGCCATGAAGAAGTTCAGACCCTACTTTGCCCTTAAGGGCTTCCGGGTCATTGTGGACAAGAGGAGCCGTGAGGATGAGCCAGTGAGCGAGGCCATGGTGCGGGTGAGTGTGCCTCCTGACAGGAAAGAGCACCAGTTCATGGCTGCCGAAGGCAACGGCCCTGTCAATGCTCTGGACAGGGCCTTGAGGAAGGCTTTAGAGGAGTTCTATCCCACCCTCTCCACGGTTCATCTCACCGACTACAAGGTGCGCATCTTAGACGAGGGGGCAGGCACCGCTGCTAAAGTGAGGGTCATTATCGAGTCCACCGATGGCAAGCGCCGCTGGGGCACCGTGGGAGTTCATGAGAACGTGATTGAGGCTTCTTGGCAGGCTTTGGTAGACTCCATAGAGTACAAGCTCATGAAGGACGAAGAGGAGAACGGCCAGTAAAAGAGAAATAGATGTGTGGATGGGGGGAGGTGAAGTATGTTTAGCCGACCCTTTCCTCCCGTCTGTCTTGTTTATCCATCTACCCATTCACCCCGTTACTTTATTTCGTAGCCCGTCAGTTCCCCTACAACCTTGCCTAGGAAAATATCCACCTCCACTTTCACAGGAATGCGGCGCTGGTCTTTAGTGAACCAAACGTAGATGTGGCCCCCTTTCTTCTTTCTGAAGACCCCTTTCATCTTCTTCCAGCGGGGTTCTACCTTGATAGTCTCGAAGGTGCCGGCGGGGACTTTGACCGTCTCTTCCGCTAAGGGAACCACCCGGATCCTCTCCACTCGCTTGCCGTCGGTGGAGGGAATGGTGCAGGAGGCGCTCTCTTTGGAGCAACGGAACCGGAAGGCGTAAAGGATGGAGCAGGGGTCGTAGAGGGGCGGAGGAACCGTCTTTTGGCTTTTGAGCTTTCCGTTTTTTCTATAGATCAGCTCACCCGTGGAGGGGCTGTAGATCACTTCGTCGCGGCGATGATATCGCCCTTCTTTTAAGCGTTTTTCGTAGCGGAGGAAGGAGGATAGATCCGAGGGGGTGGAGGAGAAGAAGTAGTCCCTCACTGAGAAAAAGGTGTCTATGGGATCTACCGTTTTGGCTTTCATTTTTATGGTGAGTACTTCTTCTCCTTTTTCCATGGTGATGCTGGCCTTGGCTATTCCGATGAGCTTGTTCCAGCTAATGCGGTATGTGAGGATTTCCCTTTGTGGTATCTCTGAAGCCGACGCGAGGGAGGAGAGGAGAAGGGTCAGGGTTATGACAAGGGCTTTTCTCATATCTTTCCCTCCTTTAGGCCATAGAAGATGAGTCCTGCCTTCCGCCAGCTGATCACCGCTTCATCTATTTCTAACAGGTCCAGGCGTCCTATGACCTCCGACAGCAGTACAAAGGCCTCTCCTTTTCGACTGGTGGGGTAGAGCCTTCTCATGAGCTGGAAGGGAGTTAAGGGGCCTTTTGCCAGGATCTCAAGGTAGCTTTCTCTCTTGTGTTTCATGCGCTTTTTCATCTCTTTCAGGGCCGCCTCTGTTCTTCCCTTCCTCTCCCGGTGCCCCGGGAAGAAAGTGGTTATCCCCCGGGCAGCGAATCTTTTCAAGGATTCCATGTGAAGGGGCATGGAAGGGGTTCGATAACCGCTGGGGGTGATGTCTATAATGGGATCGGGGGTGATGTGAGTGAAGATGAAATCGCCTGTAATGGCCCATTTCTCCTTTGAGCATAGGAGGACCACATGGCCCGGGGAATGGCCGGGGGTGTGCATCACTTCCAGCTTCAAGTCCTCCCAGAAGAGGAGCTCCCCGTCCCTCAGGTTTTGGACCTCCTCCAGGTCTCTGGCGTAGGGTGTCTCCCATACAATGAACTTGACGAAGTATTCCAGATAGTCGGAGGGCATACCCATTTGAGCCAGGTAGGGTTTCATCCTCAAGTAGTAATCCCTGCGGTCAGTCACTTTGTCCCAGTCCCTGGGATGGATGACCACGGCCTTTGCACCTTCCTCTTTGAGGGTCTGGGCGGCTCCGTAGTGGTCCGAGTGGCCGTGGGTGATGAGGAGCCGTTCTATCTGATTGATTTTGACTCCTAGATGTTGGAGTTGTTTTCGGAGGGCTGTTAAGGATTCTGGGCTGTTTACTCCCACATCTATGAGGGTGATGGGGTCTTTTTTAATGAGATAAACGTATACGGGTCCTATGGGGTAGGGAGTGGGAAGCTCCAGCTGGAAGATACCCGGCCTTATCTCATGGAGTTGGAATTTCTCTGCCATGCCTTGCTTCATACACCATATAGTGGGATCAGGGAAGCATGGTACTTGAGGGAGAGTCCGCAGGATGGTGGAGACTCAGCTTATCCTCGGCAGATAAAGAGGGATATAGATCCAAATTTAGTATTGATATCCTAATATAATGATATACTAATATCAAGAGTTTCTCCAGGGGGTGGGCATGTTGAGTGTGGAGAGTATGGTGGTGTCCATACTCTATTATCTGGATCATCGGTGGAAGCGGGAGAGGAAAATAGTCCTTTAGACCGGCTGTGTTGCTTGGCGAGGTCTGGTTGTATAAGTTAGAGGACCAAAGAAAGGAGGGGAGGAGATGAGAAAGCTTGGATCGGCGGCTTTGGTTCTTTTCATCCTTGTGGGGTGTGCGGGGGTTCCCAAGGGCTATTGGTCTACTCTTCCTTCTCCTGTTACTCAGGCGCCCAAGCCCCAGAAAGTGTGTGTAAGGATGGAGGGGAAAGAAGCTCAAAAGTATACCCTTAAGCTTTCTCTCTATCCTTCAAAGCTTTCCTTCGTGTGCATGAAGCCTAACGTGGATTACGAACTGAAGAAGTATATCAGGTCGGAACTGTCCGATTTTCGTGAGGTCTACTTCTTGGGTGAGAAGGACAAGGCTCCCAAGGGGTGTTATTTAGTCTCTCTCTCCTGGGAGAACAGCTACAGGGGGTATATCAAAGGAGGTTTGGGCGTTTTCGGTAGGAACTATGTGATAGGAGGGAAGATCAAGGGGAGCCTGGAGGGTAAGAAGGGGAGCTACGACTGTTCTGTGGCAGGGTGGGAGGTGGTGCCTGAGAGAGATTTCCACGGCCCTGAGGGCTACATGTGCAAGGATAGTCCGGCAGAGGTTTTCTTCAACAAGGTGGCTTCTCGCTTGGCTTACAAGATGGCTCTCAGGGTGAGAAAGGCTCTTTTAGAGGATGTGGGATACTCGCCTTCTCCTGAGCTTGTGGCTGCGGACAAGGCGATGGAGGAGGAGTTGAAGGATTGGTAGACCTTCATACTCACACGACCTTCAGTGACGGAGAACTCATTCCCAGCGAGCTGGTGAGACGGGCCCAGGTTTTAGGTGTAAGATACCTGGGTATCGCGGACCATGGGGATCTTTCCAATCTGGAGATTATCGTGCCTGCCATGGTGCGTGTGGCTCACCAACTCAACGGGGTGCTGAAAGATATAAGGGTTATACCGGGTATAGAACTCACCCATGTACCTCCTTCTGAGATCCCTCCCCTTATTCTCAAGGCCAGGGAATTGGGGGCTCAGGTGGTAGTGGTCCACGGTGAGACTCTGGTGGAGCCTGTGGCCCCGGGAACCAACAGGGCGGCCATTGAGGGTGGAGCCGACATCCTGGCCCATCCGGGGCTCATCACTGAGGAAGAGGTGATTCTGGCTGCCGAAAGGGGAGTTTATTTAGAGATATCCGCCCGAAAAGGCCACTGCCTGACTAATGGTCATGTGGCTAAGTTGGCCCGGAAGCTGGGGGCTTCTCTAGTCCTCAACACAGACGCCCATGCTCCAGGAGACCTCATTGACAGGGAGAGGGCTTTTGGTGTTCTTCTGGGGGCAGGGCTCTCCCGGGAGGAGGCCCTGGAGGTTCTCTCTGCAGGAGAGGAGCTGGCAAAGAGGCTGGGAGGTGAGAGGAATGGCTAAGAGACCCGTGGAAGTGGAAGCATCCGACCCTTTTCTTGAGGCTTTTTCCAAAGCTTTGGACTGGGTTCTGAAGAATAAGCTTCTTGTGATAGGTGGCTTGGTGGCCTTTTTTGTGGTGATGGCTGCAGCAGCTGGGTGGGTGTACTATCGTAGTAGCTATGAGAAGAGGGGTGGTTTGGCTTTTGCTCGGGCTCTGCGGATTTATAGGGGACTGCCTCCCCAGGCCAAGGCGGACGATGTGGAACAGGCCGTTCGGGCCTTTCGGGTTGTGGTGAAGGAGTATTCCAATTCCAAATGGGCCTCTTTTGCCCATCTTTATGTAGGTAAGTGCTATTCTAGGATGGGGAAAGGGGAAGATGCGGTGAGAGAGTACGCCCTGGGTGTGCAGGGTATCAGGTCTGAAAAGTACTTCTGGCCCCAATGGCTTACTGCTTTGGCCTTGGCCCGGGAGCCAGATAAAGGGATAGACACTCTAAAGGAGGGGCTTAAAGGAGAGAAGCCCTTCTTGGAACCCTACCTTCGCTATAATCTGGCCCTCCTTTACCAGGAGAAGGGTGATCTGGATAAGGCCGTTGGTATTTTGGAAGACCTCCGGGGACGTTTTCCTTCTTCTCCCTTTGGAATGGAGGCTCAGCGCCTTCTGGAGGTTCTCAGGTGAAGGTCCTCCTTTCCGGGGATGAAGCCGTCGCTCGGGGGGCCTGGGAGGAGGGGGTGGTGGTGGCCACTGCCTATCCCGGTACTCCCAGCACTGAGATTTTGGAGGCCTTAGCTACTCTCCCAGGGGTCCATGCCCAGTGGTCTCCCAATGAAAAGGTGGCCTTGGAAGTGGGTATAGGGGCCAGTATGGCTGGTGTGAGGGTTCTGGTGGCCATGAAGCATGTGGGCCTAAATGTGGCTGCCGATCCTTTTATGACCCTTTCTTACACTGGCGTCCGAGGGGGGCTGGTAGTGGTTTCAGCTGACGATCCAGCCTTGTACAGTTCCCAGAACGAGCAGGACAATCGCCACTACGCTCGAATGGCCAAGGTGCCTATGCTGGAGCCTGTGGATAGTAGGGAATGTAAAGAGCTTATGGAGGAAGCTTATCATATTTCGGAGACCTTTGACACTCCAGTGCTTTTCCGCATCACCACCCGCATAGCCCATGGTAAAGGGGTGGTAGAGTTGGGAAGGCGCAGGGAGGTCTCCTCCAAGGGCATGGAACTGGATCCTGCCAAGTGGGTTATGCTTCCCAATTTTGCCAGGGATCGTCATCCTATAGTGGAAGAGCGCATGGAGCGCCTGGTGAGTTACGGGGAGAGTTTCCCTGGTAACAGGATGGAGTTGAGGGAGCCGGATCTAGGGTTCATCACATCTGGTGTGGCCTATCAGTACGTGAGGGAGGCTTTCCCCAGGGCATCAGTGTTGAAGCTCACTCTCACTTATCCCCTTCCCAGGGCTAGGGTCTTGGATTTTGCAGGCAGGGTGAAGAGGCTCTTTGTAGTGGAGGAGTTGGATCCCTTCCTTGAAGAGCAAATCCGGGCTCTCGGTATCGAGGTGGTGGGAAAACAGGTCTTCCCTCGGGTGGGGGAACTCTCCCCTGAGTTGGTGAAGAAGGGTGTGGAGAAGGGTTATAAGCCTTCTTTTGTTGCTTTTCCCGACATTCCCCAGCGTCCTCCCTCCTTGTGTCCAGGTTGTCCCCATCGAGGGGTCTTTGTGGTGTTGAAGAAGTTGAAGGTGACGGTTTTTGGAGACATTGGCTGTTATACCCTGGGGGCTTTGCCTCCCCTCTCCAGGCTTCACTCCTGCATCTGTATGGGAGCAGGGGTAGGCATGGTCCATGGAGCTGAAAAGGCCGGGTCTTCCGGTAGGATGGTGGCTGTCATAGGTGATAGTACCTTCTACCATTCTGGGATAACTGGGCTGGCGGATATCGTTTACAACAGAGGAGCATCCACAGTGGTGATTATGGACAACGGGACCACGGCTATGACGGGGAAACAGGGCCATCCCGGAACGGGTGTAGCCTTACAAGGTGAAGGTAAAAGGATCCATCTGGAATCTCTGGTAAAGGGATTGGGGGTGGATAGAGTAAGGGTGGTGGATCCTTATGATCTAAAAGCTATGGAAGAGGTTTTCAGGGAGGAGACGGAGTCTCCGGAGCCGTCTGTGATCATTACCAGGCGTCCCTGCACCCTCATCACTCCTGGTCCGATAGGCTTCTTCTCCGTGGATGAGGATCTGTGCATAGGTTGTGGAGTTTGTGTAAAGGTGGGATGCATAGCCCTGTCTATGGTGGGAGAAGGAGAAGAGAGAAAGGCCCGTATAGACCGCCATCTCTGTTACGGCTGCGGTGTTTGTGCTCAGGTTTGCCCTAAGGGGGCTATAGGGGAGGATGAAGGTGTATCATGATGTGATAAACTTGGTGTTTTGCGGTGTGGGCGGTCAGGGAGTGCTATTGGCCTCTGAGGTGGCGGCCCAGGTGGCTTTGGAGGCTGGGCTAGATGTGAAGAAGAGCGAGGTCCACGGTATGGCCCAGAGAGGGGGCTCTGTATTCTCGCATGTGAGATTGGGTCGGAGGGTCTTTTCCCCTGTTATCCCCTTGGGTAAGGCCCATGTACTGGTGGCCTTTGAGGAGTTAGAGGCTTTGAGATACGCCCCTTATGCCTCTCCACAAGCCAGAATTTTGGTGAATACGCTGAGGGTAAACCCCATCACCGTCCTTTCGGGAGAGGCATCTTATCCTGAAGACCCCCTGGGCATGCTGAAGAAGCACTTCACCAACGTGGAGGCTGTTGATGCTTTGGCTTTGGCCATTGAGGCGGGCTCTCCAAGGGCAGTGAACTCAGTGATGCTTGGCCTTTTATCTCGGTATTTACCCTTTGACCCCCGGTTGTGGCTGACAGTGCTAGAGCAGCGGGTGCCCGCCAAGGCCAGGGAAATAAATGTCAAGGCCTTTGGCCTGGGGAGGGAGCTTTCTTCCTGAAAGCAGCGGGTAGGGAAAGGGTTCTCCTGGTGGTTCTAGACGGTCTAGGAGACCAGGCTCTAGAGGCTCTGGGAGGGAGAACCCCTTTGCAGGTGGCCAGGACACCCCAGTTGGATCATTTGGCCCTTCTAGGGGGAGGGGGAAGCTATCACCCTGGTAGAAGGGGGGTGGCTTATTTTAGTGATTTGGCCTTTTTTATGGCCATGGGGTATTTCCAGGGGGAGTTCCCCGGCAGGGGGATTTTGGGAGGGTACGCGGCAGGGCTTTCTGTTTCCCCAGAGGAGGTTTACGTCTTGGCATCCCTTGCCTCTTTGGAGGAGAGTTGTCCGGATGGGCCTGTCCTGGTGGAACGGGGAGGAGACCTGGACTCGGAGGAGTGGGAGGAGGCCCTGGAGATCCTTTCTTATCCCTGGCATGGCAGCGGGCTAGAGATCACTTTCCATCCCCTGGAGGTGGGGATAGGCATTTTGAGGTTGGAAGGGGAGGTGGATCCTCGCATCACCGATTCAGATCCTTCCCATAGAGGGGGCAGGATTTACAAGGTAATGCCCCGAAACGAGGGGGGTGATCTGGCCAGTTACACGGCTGGGGAGTTGAATCGTTACCTGGATGAGGTGGCTTGTAGACTGAAGGAAGCTCCCTTTAACGCCAGAAGAATCAAGGAGGGCAAAAATCCCATGAATGCCCTCTTGGTTCAGGGGGCGGGCAAGGATAGGTCCTTGCCCTTTTTGAAAGAGCGCTGGGGATTCGACGGTGCCCTGGTAGCTTCCGAGCCTTTCATTTTGGGGATAGGAAAAAAACTGGGCATGACAGTTATAGGGGTGGGGGAGGGCAGTCCTAAGAAAGAGCTTTTGGTCAAGTTCAAGGAGGCCCTGCCTTTACTCGAGACCTACTCTCTGGTGGTGATTCACACTAGGGCTCCCAAACTGGCTTCAAGGAGGCATAATCCTTGGGAGAAAGTGAAGGTAGTGGAAGAACTGGACGGGGCCTTTTTCTACCTTTTGGAGCACCTTGTGCCCAGGGAGGAGAGACTTTTGGTGGTGTGGGGTGGTTCTTCCACTTCTACGGGAGGGCCTTATCTCTACTCGGGAGATCCCTCGCCCTTGTTGATGGTAGGTCCCCGAGTGAGAAGGGGGCCCAGCCTCAAGTTTGATGAGCCTTCCTTGGCTTACGGATCTATAGGTTTTCTCAGGAGAGAAGAGCTCATGGTCTCCATATTGAGTCACTCGCGTAGGGCGCCCCTCTGGGGGAGACATCCGGTCTTACAGGCATGAATTGCATTCTTGTGCAAAATTTTCTTCCCTTTTCCTCTCACCGTTGTGAAGCAGTTTTGGCAATATATTCATAAAGTGGGCTTAACTCGTCTGGCACGCTTTTGTACCTGCTTAACGGGCGAGGGGAGGTAGTTGACAGTTATGGGGATTTTGGCTTATCTAGTCCGGGAAAGTGAACATAAGAGCATTAAAACGGAAGGAGGTGACGGCGTATGAGGAGGGTGTTGAGTCTGTTGGTCGCAGTGATCTTTGTCTTTGGTGCCATGGCGGTTGTGACCATGGCAGAGGCGAATAAGGGTGCTGAGAAGTACACCATCGACAAGTGTCAGAAGAAGAAACCCGTTGTTCCTTTCAACCATTACCAGCATCAGAAGATCCAGGGTGTTACCTGTAAAGCCTGTCATCACGAGATGGAAGAGGGTAAGACCCCTAAGAGCTGCTTTGAGTGTCACCAGTGCAAGAAGGGTGAGGCTCCAGCCGCTAAAATAGCCTTCCACAAGAACTGCAAGGGTTGCCATGTCAAAATGAAGAAGGAAGGTAAGAAGACTGGGCCCACCAGCTGTGTTAAGTGTCATCCCAAGAAGTGAGCTTTGATGACGACGGGGAAGGGGGGATATTAGGAGCCCTTTCCCCGTTTCCTTGAAATCCTTTCTTCCCCTTGAAAAGCCAGGGGGGAGGTCTATATTGTCCCCCAATCATGGGAAGAATTGCCCCTGATATTTTGGAGGAGATCAAGGACCGTGTGGATATTGTCCAGTTGATCTCCCAGTATCTTCCCCTCAAGAGGGCGGGCAGGAATTTCAAGGCCCTATGCCCTTTTCACACGGAGAAGACTCCCTCTTTTACCGTAAGCCCTGAAAAGCAGTTTTTCCATTGCTTTGGCTGTGGGGCCAGTGGAGATATCTTTCAGTTTCTTATGAGGATGGAGAATGTCACTTTTCCGGAAGCCTTGGAGAGGTTGGCTGAACAGGCGGGAGTAGAGATCCCTAGGGGCCGTGGGGAGGATAGTGGAGAGGAGAGGGATAGGCTTTATCACCTTCATAGGGAAGCTGCGGACTATTTCCATGAGGTGCTCCTTTCTTCTTCTGGCAAAAAGGCCCGGGAAGTGGCTATGTCTAGAGGGCTAGACTCTTCGGCTATAGAGGCCTTTCGATTGGGTTATGCTCCCGACAGCTGGGATAGGCTTAGAGAGGCATTGAAGTCTAAGGGGTTCACTACGGCTGAGATGCTCTCTGTGGGTTTGCTGGGGGAGAGGGAGGGAGGAGGAGAGCCTTACGTGAAGTTCCGCCATCGGCTCATGATCCCCATCTGGGATTCCAGGGGCCGGGTGGTGGCTTTTGGGGGCAGGGCTTTGGACCCAGAGCAGGAGCCCAAGTACCTCAATTCTCCAGAACATCTACTC
>QMPS01000002.1 GCA_003648675.1 Aquificota bacterium | reverse complement strand
TCTCCCTTGTCAAGGCGATAGGGGAGGGGAAAAGTGGTCCCCTCCCCATTTTCGGGGATTCCAACGACAGAGCCCCATATTTGCTCTATAAGGGGATTTCCCACGAAACACAGGAGGAACTACATATAACACCAAAAAGTCCAGTGGGAAGGCATTTAAAAGCCCTGGGCAGACCTGACGGGGCTTAACCACCAGGTACCCTAGAACCAGACGAGAGAAGCCACCAAAAAGGAAGGCCCCAATGAGGTCTAGATGAAGAATCTAGAGAACCCAATAACATAATAAACGTAGTTCTTATACTTTCATTGATATTCTAAAATGATATTACATTTGCTTCCACAACCTTCCAAACTCGTGGAAAAAACAGAGTGAGATCTCCCCTGAAAAAGAACTTTCCCCCTGGAGAGATTCCAGCAGGGGAAGAGGGGGATGCAAAGAAAGACCTTAAAAGTCCGGAGAAAGCCCCTTACTCCCGAAGCCCCGAGAATAAAATTTAACATAATATATATTATCAATCAAAAAGGTGGAAAAGGGGAAAGGTGGGCAACCACCTGAATACCTTGGATTTAGAGTGTTAACTTTTTGTTGAAGTCTTTCTTTAGACTATGGGGATAGCAGGTGGGTTTTGGGGATTAGAGGCTTTACCGGCTGATTTCCAATACGTTAACGCTGATTCCTTCTCTCGAAAGGTCCTGCAGTAGATCCAAAAGAAGATCTAAAAAAGACGGAGACGCGTAAATCTCTGCCAAAGCTTTCTTGGCATCAACTATCCTGACGACCCCCAGGGACTCATAAGACTCTACCATAGCCACCAGTAACGCCACCTGAGACCGAGGCACCCACAACCTAACAGTCACATCTCTGAGGTCCATCCTTCCCTCAATACCCAAAATTAAAGCATCACTTTAACTTTGCCAGAGCCTCGCTAATATCGGTCTCACAACATGAGCCAGCGGGCAAGAATTCTCTCTTTTTCCTCAGTGGCGAGGCGAGCCCGGGAGTACATGCCAGCCCTTTCTCTCTGTCTGTAAGCTTCATACAAAATGATGGCTGTGGCTACAGACACGTTGAAGCTCTGAACAAACCCCACCATGGGTATCACAATGCACTCATCCGATTCCTCAAGAGCCTCCTGGGAGACACCCTCTAACTCCTTCCCTACCACGACAGCGCACGGACACGTGTAGTCCACCTCTCTGAAGTCCCTAGCCCTTGGATTTACTGATGTTACATATATCTTGAAACCTTGATCTTTAAGATTCCGAAAACACTTCAATGAATCATCATAAAAAGATATATCCAACCATTGCGCGCTTCCCCTACTCACACTTCTAGAAAGAGCTATCACTCCACTCTCCTCAACTATGTGGACATACTGAATTCCCACGGCATCACAACTCCTCAGAATCGCACTTATGTTATGAGGATTTCTCAAGCGCTCCAACACCACCGTTAAATCAGGTTGGCGTTTCTCCAACACCTCTAACAGGCGACTTCTCCGTTCAGGGGTGGTCATAAGCCCTCCAGGCCAAGCTTATCATCCGAGAGGCCCCATTCCCCTCTCTTCGATAGGAGGGAAATAGACCTGAACAGCAGGTGCAGAGCCCACACTTCTCTGGGTGCCTCTCCACCCCCTCCAGCTCCAGAAGCCTGGCCACAGCCACATCCAAGGAAAAGAAAACCTTCCCGTCCCTCTCTGCTACACCAGCCTCTACAACATGTTGGGGCAGCCCCCCCTCCAGCTCCCGGACCATTTCTATCCCAACCTGATAACAACATTGTTTTATGGAAGGTCCAAACCATATTCTAATGTCTCTGATATCACTATATAACAATCTTAACTTTCTTAGCCCTTTTTGGATAATCCCGCTTCTGAGCCCCCTCCACCCCACGTGGAGAAGAAGGAGATGACGGGGAGCAACAAACAACAGGGGCAAACAATCGGCAGTGAGAACAGCTATCCCCACCTTCACCGCCTGCTGCGAGAGAAAGAGCCCATCACCCTCCTCACTTCCCCTCACACCCTCGGCGTCCAATATGATAGAGCTATGAACCTGTCTAACTTTCACAATCCTTGAAAGACCCAGCAGCATCGAGAGCCTCTCTCTTGCCTTCCCCATCCTGTAGTCTCTATTTCCCATGCTATGGATGAAAAAAACACCCTGATCCCCTTTCAACAAAAACTCCTCACCTCCAAGGATCACTCTACTCCAGCCACCCAAAGCATCCCCTCCTTCACCGCTCCAAAAGAACCAGTGAAAACCATCACCGCCCCTTCGTCCCTGGCCTCTTGGAGAAGCCCCTCCCAATCTTCTCTGCCCCTTATAAGACCCTCCACCGACCCATAGGTCACCAGATGAGAATACAGAAGCCCTCTGTCTTCGCAGGGAAGGTTCAGAAAAAAGGTCCTCTCAAATCCGCCCAGAATAAGTTTAAGGGCGTCTTGCCATGGCTTATCCTTTAAAAGCTGAAAAAAAGCCCACAGAGGCCTTTCTGGAAAGCGAGAGCGGAGGCTTCCCAGAAGAGTCTTCAAAGCCAAGGGGTTATGGGCCACATCAAATACGACAGGTACCCCCTTTACCACCTCTATCTGCATCCGACCGGGTAGCCAGGTCCCCTGAAGGGCCTTCAGGACCCCAGCTGTGAGGGGAAAGCCTAAAACCTCCATAGTTCTCAGGGCGATAGAAGCGTTAACCCATTGATGTTGGCCCTCCAGCTTAAGACGTAACGGTGAAAACACTTCATCCCCCACATAACAAAACCCCTCTCCTGCACATTCCATAGCGAAGAAATCTTTCTGCCACTCATGGAACACAGCACCAATAGCCCTATTGCCTTCCCTAATGGCCTTGAGCCCCTCGAAAGGAATGTTACCCAAAACCAAAGGCCTTCCCCTACGGGCTATGGGTAGCTTTTCGAGGGCGATAGCAGAAAGACTATGACCCAAGTATTGGGTGTGATCCAGGCCTAGAGAGACGATAATAGAGGCTACAGGATCGGAAACATTGGTAGCATCCCACCTTCCCCCCATGCCCACTTCCATAACAGCCAAGTCAATTGAGCAATTGTTGAAAATTACAAATACTGCAGCCGTGAGAAGCTCGAAAGGGCTCAAATCTATCCCCCACCTAAGAGCCTTGGATTGGAGTTCCTCTATGAAAGACTCCAACTCCCACTCCTGAGCACAAGACTGAGGAATCATCACTCTCTCTCGAAGACTATTGAGGTGGGGCGACAGATACCCCCCCACCCTGACTCCCAAAGCGTTGAGCATATGATATAAGTAAGAAACGGTGGAACCCTTTCCGTTGGTGCCCCCCACAAGAATAGTAGCAAACTTTTTTTGAGGATCACCCAACTTCCTGAGAAAAATTTTTATTCTTCCTAGTCCTGGTTTTACTATTCTATCGGAATATTGAATGAACACATCCATAACTTTTTATAATTAAGTTTGTTATACCACAACTTCACTACATGCTTATTGCAAAGCTCTAGCCCAATCATATATAGTTTACTAACAATAAATCAAATAATCACGAGGCAAAAGATAGGCCATTGGGGGGGCGCGTTCTTAGTAAAGGGGCGCGCTACTTTATTTTAGGAGGGATTAAGCCATGAGTGGCAAAATCCGGAAAGAAGAAGCGCTAGAGTACCATTCCATGGGGCGACCGGGAAAGATTGAAGTAACCATAACCAAGCCCTGTGAAACCCAAAGAGACTTGTCGCTGGCCTACACACCGGGAGTGGCCCATCCCTGTTTGGAGATAGCCGACGATCCGGACAAGGCCTTTGTCTACACCGCCAAAGGCAACCTAGTAGCTGTAGTTAGCAATGGCACGGCTGTGCTAGGCCTGGGCAACATAGGCGCCCTGGCCGGAAAGCCCGTGATGGAAGGTAAAGGTGTCCTTTTCAAAACCTTTGCAGACGTGGACGTCTTCGATATTGAAGTAGACACGGAGGACCCAGACGAGCTTATTAGGGTAGTAAAACTACTGGAGCCAACCTTTGGCGGGATCAACCTGGAGGACATAAAAGCCCCTGAGTGCTTCTACATTGAAGAAAAGCTCAAAGAGATTCTCGACATCCCCGTGTTCCACGACGACCAGCATGGTACAGCCATCATCACCACAGCCGGCCTCATCAACGCTTTAGAATTGGTGGACAAGAAAGCCGAAGACGTGAAGGTGGTGATCAACGGAGCCGGAGCTGCAGGTATCGCCTGCGCCAAGATGATACTCCTCATCGGGGTCAAGAAAGAGAACATCATCATGTGCGACAGCAAAGGAGTGATCTACAAAGGCCGTACAGCAGGCATGAACCCCTACAAAGAAGAGTTCGCTATAGAGACCAATCTCAGGACCCTAGAAGAAGCTATGAAGGGAGCCGATGTCTTCATAGGAGTCTCTGTGAAAGGGGTCGTAACCCAGGAGATGGTCAAGAGTATGGCTCCCAATCCCATCATCTTTGCCTGCGCTAACCCTGACCCCGAGATCACCCCAGAAGAGGTCCTCGAAGTCCGCAAGGACGCCATAATGGCCACAGGAAGGTCCGATTATCCCAACCAGGTCAACAACGTGCTGGGATTCCCCCATATATTCAGGGGAGCACTAGATGTCAGAGCCAGGGCCATAAATGAAGAGATGAAGGTGGCAGCGGCGAAAGCTTTGGCCGACCTGGCCAAGGCCGGGGATGTACCAGAATACGTGCTCAGGGCTTACAACCTGGACAGGCTGGAGTTTGGTCCTGATTACATCATTCCCAAACCCCTGGACCACAGGGTAACCCTGTGGGAAGCTACTGCTGTTGCCAAAGCCGCCATAGAAACGGGCGTAGCCAGGATAAAAATTAAAGACTTCGATAAATACAAAGAGTACCTCGAGGCCCGCCTCAGAGGAAAGATGGGAGAGGTCATCAGGGCCCTTATCAACAGGGCCAAAAGGAAGCCCAAGAGAATCGTATTCCCCGAAGGGAGCCATCCCGATATCCTCAGAGTTTCCCAGGTCATCCTGGACGAAAAGGTTGGCAAACCCATTCTTATCGGAAGTGAGCGAGAGATCAAGGAGAAGGCTGCAGAGCTCAAATTGGAACTCAAAGGCATCGAGATCGTGGATCCCCTGCGCTTCGATAAAGCCGAAGTCTACGCTCAGCAGCTCTACTCCATGAGAAAGAGGAAAGGCGTCACCCTGGCAGAGGCCAGAAGGCTGATTGCCAGGGGCCCCAACACCCTGGGCGCCATGATGCTCCACATGGGGGATGCCGATGTTTTTATCGGCGGCCAGGATCAGCACTACTCCACCGTCCTCTCCCACATCCTCAAGGTGCTCAAGACCAAGAAGGGAATATTCAAAGCCTCTGGTGTCTACATTGTGGTTCTCAAAGACGACCTCATGTTCTTCGCCGACACCACGGTGAACATAGACCCCACAGCAGAAGACCTGGCGGAAGTGGCTATCTGTACAGCCGAAACTGCCCGCAAGTTTGGTGTGGAACCCAGAGTGGCCATGCTCTCCTACTCCAACTTTGGCTCTGTGAACCACCCCACCGCCGAGAAGGTGAGAAAGGCCACTGAGATAGTGAAGGAAAGGGAACCCTTCCTCACTATAGACGGCGAGATGCAGGCCGACACAGCTGTGGTCCCCGAAATCTTGAAAGGAACCTATCCCTTCTCAAGCCTCAAAGAGAGGGCCAACGTCCTCATTTTCCCCAATCTCGACGCTGGCAACATCGCCTACAAGTTGGTCCATAGACTGGGTTGTGCCAGGGTCATAGGACCTATCCTCCAGGGCCTAAAGAGGTCCGCCCACGTGCTCCAGAGGGGATCTTCGCCTGAGGAGATCTTCAACCTGGTGGCAGTGGCAGTTGTCGAAGCCCAAGAAATGGAGGAGAGCGAATAGGAACCTCTGTCAGAGGGGCGGGTGGGCAAAAGCCCACCCGCCTTTTTTATCACCCCTCATCTCCCAGCCGCTCCGATGAGTACCTCCAAATAGACTACCAGTTTCTCCACCTGTGACGGAACACGGATCTTGAGCCTGGTCACCAGGCGGGGGTAACACTCTATTTCCTGGAGGAGCTCTTTCTCGTCATAGGCCACCAAGGCCCTACCCAACTTCTCCACTCCCTTCACGAAATCCATCTGGTGGTCATCCAAATGCTCCCCCAAGTGGGCCCTTCTGGGAAAGAGGATAGGCACCTTGCCCAGGTGGAGACAGAGGAGAAAAGAGCCGATCCCCGCATGGGAAACCACCACATCTGCCCTTCGAATCATCCCCACCATCTCCTCGAACTCCAAAAAGTCCCTATATTCCACGAACTGGGGTACATAAGAAGAGTTACCCATCTGGATGAAGACCCTGTCCCTTATTCTCCCCTTCCCCACAGCCAAGTCCACGGCTTTTATCAGCCTGTTGAAGGGAAACTTCTCAGTACCCACAGTGACAAAGATCACACCACCCTCCCTCTATACCTAGCCCTGGAATACATCCCTGCTACTTCAGGCCACTGGACCAGCAGATGGTCAACAAAGGGATAGACCAACTTCCCCGAAAGGGAGAGCCCCCTTACCCTGGTGAGGGATTCCACGTACACGGTAGTGATGCCCAACACCCTCCCCACGTATATGAACGGGACACCTACGGCCGCCCCTGTGCTTACCACGGCGTCGGGCCTCTCCCTGGCCAAGATTTTGACAGCCAGAAACAGGTTCCTTATGAAATTCTTGAGATTTCTATTGGTGGGAAAGTAGGCCCAGTATAGCCTCTCTCCTTTTAAGAGGGCCTTGGTGTCCTTCTGGGGAAAAGTAACCCAGAACCTCTCGTGCTCCCTCCACAACCCCTCCAGGGAGCGCATCTGCATGAAGTGACCACCAGAGGAGCACACCAGACAGAGCTTCATATCTCCCCACCCAGTCGACGGTAAAAGTTATAGACCCCCTCCAATACCTTTCGGGCCTCGTAGTCCCTGATGGATGAAACACAATCCTCGGCTCTTATGCCACCCCTTAGCACCTCTGACAGGGCCCTGGCTATGGCCTCGGGGGACCGATCCTGGCAAACTAACCCAGAAAACCCGTCCCTCACCACCCTCCTCACCTCACCCACGTCTGTGGTGACCACAGGCAACCCGCAGGCCAGGGCCTCCAAAACACTTCTGGGCATGCCCTCAAAGGCAGAGGTGAGGAGGAGGACATGGCTTATCCTCATGAGGTGGGCTAGTCTAAGCTGGGGCAGGGGGGAGATGAACTTCACCCTATCTGAGAGCCCGTACTCCTCCACCCTCCTTCTCACCTTCTCACTGAGCAGTCCAGTGCCCACCACCAGCAGCCGGATCTTCTCCTCCAGCCTGTGCAAATGGCGGAAGGAGTCTATAAGGAGCAAAGGATCCTTCTGTCCTTCCAGTCTGCCCACAAAGAGGATCAGCTTGTCTCCAGGGTCGTACCCTTGCTCTTCAATAAACTCTTTCCGTTTGGCCTTTCTGGTATCTGTGTCATAAGGATAGAAGGTCTCCTCATCTACCCACGTGGGCAGGAAATGGAACCTGTCCGCCATGAAGGGATACTTGTCCCTGTAAAACTCCACCCCATCCCTCCGTACCACGTAGACCCTGGAGAACTGCCCCATGAGCCCCCTTTCGAAGTGAAAGTAAAGATAAGGAGCCTTGGACCACTTAATCTCGGAGTGGACGTTGAAAAGGTCTCCCATATGGCCGTGGACAAAAAGCACCTTCTTTCCCCTCCGTCTTCTAAAGGGGATACTCGGTTCGATTCTGTGAAACTCTGCAATTCCATCTTCCAAATGAATCCTTGGTTCGTGCTTGAGAACTGAAAGGGTGAATTTAAGGGTCAAAGGTATTTTCGGCCTCTTGTTCTCATCCTCCACCTGCATTACGGGAAAAAACTTGAATTCTCTTCCTTGTAAGTAAAGCTCATGCCACACCCCTACCTTCCTCTCCGCCTCACAAACACTCACTCCCACAACGCTCACATCGAAATCTTCAGGTGCATACCTTATAAAGTTCTTTATAAAGGTAGAAATACCCCCTATCTTGGTTCCGAACGGATCTACAGGGTGTACAATAGTGACCCTTACCCTATGAAACTTGCTTATCACTCTCACTTGGTGACCCGCCTTTTATCTCTCTCTGAAAAGGTCCCTTCGAAATGTGCCTCTTAAACTCGCTGTCTTTCATTTTACTCAGCCATCTCTCTGGCTTGATAATCTCCATAAGAGCCTTGCTTCTCCTATTTGACGATACAAACGACACAGAACTTGTTGGCGGAGGAACGGGGCAGTCTACCACATCCATCAAGGTAGCCACAATATCATTGATCTGAACCAAACTGCCTTTCACATCGCAGCTCCCACCTGGGAATCTCACCATTAAGGGAACCTTGGTAACAGCATCTCCCAACGAAAGAATATGTCCATAATGACCATCTTCTCCAAAATGTTCTCCGTGATCTGAAGTAATAATTATCAACGTATTGTCTCCCGCATCACTATATAGAATCTCCCTTGTGAACCTTGCCAAGCAGTGATCTAAGAACAAGACCTCTTCGTCGTATAAATCTCTAAAATAATCGATGGCCTCGTCGGGGTATGGCCCCTTGTAATAGTGATTCAAAAAGTCCTGACTGCTACCCTTATAAGGAGAGGACTTGGATGACCATACATGGCGGAAACCATGGGGTGGGTTATAATTGTGATGAGTCTGCATCAAGTTCAAGAAAACAAAGAAAGGCTTCTCAGCTCTGCGAATCTCTTTCTTAGCAACCAGTAGAGCCTTCTTAGTAAAGGGAGTCGAGTTTATTCTCACTCCCCTCTTCGACAATACAAGCTTCTTGTATAGCTTATTAGCCGTTTTCTTAAGTAGCGGAGCTAGTTTTTGGTTTCTTATACACCACCCGATAGAGTTCCTGATTCTATCCCAATTACTCCTACTATTCTCACTCACAAATCTACCTAAGGCTCTCACATAAGGGTCACTTTCCGAGAATATTAACCTCCCTCCAATGCTGTGGAAAACATCAAAGCCCTTCCCAAAACCGGTAAGTACGTCTATCAATAAATTGCAAGATATTCCTATTGTAGTATAGCCACACCACTCCAACAGTTCTGGAAGGGTCATGAAGTTCCCCGCCAGGCACATGTTCCCTTCGTGCACCCCATGCTCTCCGGGATAGAGCCCTGTAAACAGGGAAGCATGCGCCGGTGAAGTCCAACAGCTGGTGGTGTAACAATTGGTGTAAACTGTGAACCCCACCTCCTCAACAAGCCTCTCTAGATTTGGTGTAGTACGCCGCTCGTAACCATAGAGCGACATATGCTTAGCGCCAAGGGTGTCACATACGACGAGAACGATATTGGGCAAAGTCTGTACCATCTTATTACCCTACATTCAAATGGCGGGTAGGCTCCACTACTCCAAGAAACCTCTAGAGATAACCAAGAGCTTTAAGCCTTCTCTGGACCTCTTCCCGGTCCACATCTTCTTGCTTCTCCGAGGCTGAACAGGGTTCGCATCCTACGTCACGAAAGCCCTTATTGTAAAGCTCACAATAAGGAATACCCCTGTCCTTTATAACTCGCCATACATCTAAATCCGAGAAACCCGACAGGGGAAACACTCTTATTACCCTATCTTTCTTCAGCCTCTCATCCCCTTTTAACGGTTCAATAAGGGTCTTTATACCCTTTTCCAAAAGATAAGGAAGAATGATTTTATCCCTCAACAATACATAACAATCCTCTTTGCCAGAAGCGGAGCTTTCTCCGATCACCTTCTCATTTTTCAGGATCACAGTTTTGAACTTCCAATGCTCTTCAGCCGTCTTGAGATACTGATATATCTCATCCTGGTAAAGGCCTGTATCAACAAACAGCACAGGTATGTCCAATCCCATTCTAAGTTCCAAAAGTAAAGTTGACTCCTTATCACACGTGAAAAAAATAGCAGAATCAGTTGAGTGTTCTCTTACAATCTTTAATGCACCCTCCCATTTCTCTTTCATATTAACACGCCCTCCGTGTCCTACTGAAACCGAAATCCCTAATCCAGTCCTCACAAGCGGGCTGCACATACAATCCTATTCTCATACAACCCAATCACTATCTCGGCCAATTGCTCAGTAGTTAATAGTCCCTCACCTGAGAATAGTCAACGGAATCCTCCATGGATCACCCTCTCCAAGAAGAGCCCACTGGCTGCGCTCTAGAGTACAACTTGAAAGGGGGACGGTCCTTGGATAGTATGCACCCCCGAAACAAGGGAAACCAAAGAGGGGTAAAACCTTGGCTAAAAAGCTTCCCGATATCCTACTCATAGTCTGTGATAGTCTGGGGGCAAAGCACCTCCCCATGTATGGGTACCAGCGAAAGACCTCTCCCCTCTTAGAACGGGTAGTGGAGGAAGAGAAGTGGGCGATGTACAAATACTGCTTCTCCACCGCTCCCTGGACTCTTCCCTCCCATGCCTCCATGTTCACCGGGCTGTATCCTAGCGAACATGGCGCAGACGGCGTAAAGCTTAGGCTAGACAGGGTCTCTTTCGTGGAGATTCTTAGAGAACTGGGATATATCACCGTAGGCATCTCCAGCAATCACATTGTCCACAGATCCTTCGTTGAAGGGTGGACTGATTTCTATGAGATCTACGGACTAATACCCAGCAATATGATTATGACCCAGATGGAGAGCAGATTCAAAAGTAACATATACAAAAAGGGCAAATTCAAAAGCTTGATGGAAGAGATAAAGGGAAACATCGTCACTCACCCAGCTGAAACGGCAGGATTGATCATAAACAAGGTTTTCAGAAGATGGATAAACCCTGTGAGAAATTCTACCCCTCTGACAAACAAGACCGTAAAGATCATAAGGAAAACAAAGGAGAAAAAAAGAGATCTTCCACTGTTTGTGTTTGCTAATATTATGCAAACGCACCACAATTACAACCCTCCTCTGGGAACGAGGGGTAGATACACCGAAAACAGAAAACACATAAAAACCTCTGAAGTCCAGAATTTCTATAGCGGAAAGTGGACTGATGAAGATCTGAAATGCATTTCAGATCTATACGACGAAGAGATACTATACCTAGACAAAGTTCTCAAACAACTGATAGACATTTGGGAAGATGGAATAATCTTCATAACATCAGACCATGGTGACCTGCACGGCGAGCATGGTAGCTACGCCCACATGTTCACAACATACAATGACTTAGTCCACATCCCATTGTTAGTGAAATGGCCAGAAGACTGGGACATCCAGGGAGAAATTACTAAGTTATGCCAGATAAACGATATCTTCGCCACGATTCTTGACATAACAGATTCACCCTATCCCTCACCTAGAAGCTCCGCGTCATTACTGAGCAACACAGACAGAAAATTCGCCATAGTTCAAAGCCTTGATGTGAATCACAAGATCACAAGAATCAAAAAATACATTCCATCACTCAATCCAGACCGGAATATGCAGCCCATGATGTCCGTCATCACCCGGGATTTCTGGAAAATCACCCAGCGCATGGACGGATCTACCGAGATTTTCGATCTGAACAGAGACTTCTACGAAAACCAGCCCCTGGAGTCGCCAGACCCTGAGAAGGCCACCCTGCTGAAGGAACTCCTGGAGTTCCTCAAAAAGGAGCTCAACTACCGCCCCGTGCCCCTGAAAGATGGAACAGAAGAGGGTCTCTTTTCCTAAATCCAGAAAGAGAAAGCCTCCAAGAGGCATCTCACCCCTCGGAGACTATGCCCCCCGCTACGGGAATACCCCCTACCTCAATGACAAACCTGCCCATCTCGGGAATGAAGGAGA
This sequence comes from Aquificota bacterium, assembly GCA_003648675.1. Classification (GTDB taxonomy): domain Bacteria; phylum Thermosulfidibacterota; class Thermosulfidibacteria; order Thermosulfidibacterales; family B14-G1; genus B14-G1. Next base: position 4,394 of record QMPS01000002.1, on the reverse strand, counting down.
AGGGATCCACCAGCACGGGATGATCCAGTTTGATCACCACCTCGGCCACCTCGGCGGGCAGGATTTCTTGAGCCCCTTCCTCCTTCTTCTCCATGGAAGCAGGGTCGTACTTTCTGAGGATCTCCTCAATCTCCCCCTCTGCCTCCTGGGTAACGCACCTGAAGGCCACTTTGTCACCTTTCCTGTAAGGGAGGTTTTCCATCCAAAAGATACTGCCCCTGAGGGTGTCGGTAGCCCGGGGCAAGGGCTCCGAGGCAATGACATCTCCCCTGCCTATCCCCTCCTGACGCTTCAGACAAAGGCCTATAGACTCGCCGTACTGAGCCTTCTCGGGATTCTCCACCAGGAACTTTTCTATGGAGACCACAGAAGTTTCCTCCCCTTTACCGGTCACCACCACCTTCTGGCCCCTCCTAACCTCTCCCGACTCCACCCTGCCCACGAGAATGCTCTTGCCGTCTACCTGATAGACGTCCTGGACGGGAAAACGGAAGGGCCTTTTCTCAATCTTAATACCCTCGAAAGTGCCCAGAGCCTCTAAAACGGTGGGGCCAGAATACCACTTGAGATTGGGCGATGGAGAGGCCACATTATCGCCCCTCAAAGCCGAGATGGGAATAACAAAGGAAGGGAATATGCCCAGATCAGACAGATAGGCTGCGATATCCCCCTTAACCTCCTCAAACCTCTCCCTGGAATAGCCCACCAGATCCATCTTGTTGATCACCACACAGACCTGCCTGAGCCCCAGCATGGAGAGGAGATAACCATGGCGTTTGGTCTGCTCTCTAACACCTTCGTCGGCGTCTACTATGAGGACAGCTGCCTCGGCCTGGCTAGCGCCCGTGATCATATTCTTGATAAACTCTTTGTGCCCAGGAGCGTCTATGATGACATAGGTCCTCTCGGGAGTACGGAAGAAGATCTGGGCTGTATCTATGGTGATCCCCCTCTCCCTCTCCTCTTTGAGGGCGTCCATGAGAAAGGCAAATTCCACTTCCTTCCCCAGGATCTCCGATGTGGCCCTTATCTCTTCAAACTTCTCCTCGGGCAGGCTGCTGGTATCGTACAATAGCCTACCAATGAGGGTGCTTTTACCGTGGTCCACGTGGCCCACTATCACGAATTTAAGGCTGTCATCCGTCAAGGCTTCCTCCTTCTCCCTTGAGACTCACATGTAACCCAGGGCTCTCAGTTTTTGCATGGTGTAAGTGTCTTCCTTGTCCTGGGCCCTTCCCGCCCTTTCAGGGGTTTTAGAGATCTTCAGCTCCTCTATAATCTCATCCACGCTACTGGCGTTGGACTCTATGGGGCTACAACAAGGGACACATCCAATACTCCTGAACCTCTTGCCGTCCTTAGCGAAGTAGAGCTCCACTATAGGGATATTCTCCCTCTTCACGTACTCCCACACGTCCAACTCGGTGAAATGAAGGAGAGGATGAATCCTGAAGTGTTCCTCCTCCTCCACCTTGGACTTGTACTGGTCCCAAATTTCAGCGGGCTGGTCCTCGTAGTTCCACTTGAACTGGGTGTCTCTAGGAGAGAAGTATCTCTCTTTGGCCCTGATGCCGTGCTCGTCTCTCCTGATGCCTAACAAGATGGCTTTAAGCCCGTACTTGGCTATCACCTGTTTGAGAGCATTGGTCTTTAGCTCAGTACAACACTCCAGCTTGCTTCCTTTAAAAGGTCCCATACCTTCTTTAATCTTCTCCTCATTTCTACCAACTATTAGATTCAACCCCCATTCTCTGGCCAATCTATCCCTGAACTCGTACATCTCGGGAAACTTGTAGCCAGTGTCGATGTGGATTATTGGAAAGGGAACTTTACCAAAAAAGGCTTTCCGGCACAGCCAAAGCAATGTTGTAGAGTCCTTACCCACAGACCAGAGCATGGCAATGTCCTTGAATCTATAATAGGCCTCCCTGATGATATAGATGCTCTTACTCTCCAACTGATCCAAATGATCCATCAAAGATCCTCCCCACAAAAATGGTCTAATAACAAGCCTGCCAGATCTCCTATCTGGGGCTTATCGCCGAAATCCTTCTCCTCCGGCAATATAAGCATGGCGTCATGTTGATTGTGCATACCTGCAAAGACGCTATCAGCAAACACCGTCCCCGCACCAATTCTGCCCTTCAAATCATAGCCATCCACAGGGAGACAGAGAAGGTCAGGAGCATCGTCCAGAAAAGGCCCCTGGTATATCTCTTCCTTTCTGTAGATAGCTCTAATAATCGGGCTTCCATCATCGTTCCTCAGGTTTCGAAATAGGTCGGTCAACTCCTCCAAATGGCTTTCAGCTTCCCCTTCCCCCACCTCGCCCAAAGGATACTGATCTTTGTAATGCAGATAAACACGGCAGGGATCCAAAGCAAAGGCCTTGGTACCCAAGGCTATCCTCTCGTACCGCTCTCCCTCCTCCTTCAGTTTCAGAAAACCGGCCTCTTCTAAGAATCTATTGATGTTCACCTCTTTCCTGAGCGTTGCGAACCCATGATCGGACAAAATCATAAAGAAGCCCTGACCGCCATGCCTTTCAAGAAACATATCGTAGAAATGACCTACAAGATCGTCCAGCTTTTTGTAAAAATCGACAAAAGCCCCGTGGTAAGGATGAGCTTCATCTAGAGCAGCATCGAAGAAGAAATGATGCAACCGATCTGTCTCCGTTATGCACGCCACAAAGAGGTCCCATTTACCTTTGAAAAAGAGATCAAAGGCCTCTCGCCTTTTGTCCAAGGCATGGAAGAGATCTTCCAAGAAACCCGCCCTGTCTCTGTGGCCTTTGCTTGGATCCACGTCAATCACATACCCCATCCTCTTCAGGGTAGAGGCTAAAACCGGCGGATAGACAGCCCTGGCCAGGTCCAAAGCCACGAAACCCGAGACGAGCACTCCGTTCATGGGGTATGCAGGATAGGTATGGGGAACGTTCACCACAATAGAGGTCCTAGGCTCTTTGAACCTGGGAAGATACTTATTTGCTAGGGACGAACTCTTCCCCGCTGTATCCAGTCCTAGAATCTGGAAAAAGGTAGGAGCCATCACATTGCCCGAATTGGGAAAGCGGAGACTGTAGTCCCTCCTGTCTAAATGGATGAACCCATAGATACTGTGCTCTGCCGGGTTTACTCCTGTTAGGAAGGTAGTCCACGATACGGAGGAGATATCAGGTAAAGAGGCATCCATTTGGTGGAGCTTGTAACCTTCCTCCAGAATGGCTTTCAAATGGGGCATGTAACCCCTTTCCACGTACTCCCCCACCAAAGTGTAAGGCACACCGTCTATTCCCACTACCAAGACCTTTTTCCCTTCCATCCGTCTCTCCTCTACATGTAGCCCAGCTCTTTAAGCCTCTGCTGGATGAGTTCTTTGTCTTCGGGAGTGAGTTCCTTCTTTAAAACCAGATCAGCCAAGGGGTGTTTCAATTTGCCCCAGGATATCTTTCCCCAAGTCCGCTCATGCAGATAATAGAGAACCATTTTGGACACAGCTTCCACTAGGCCTATTCCCACAGAGAGCTTGGCCTTCCCCGTGAAGGCAAAGACGATGAACATGGTGGCCAGGGTGGCCAAGACCCTCCAGCTGATTGTTTTCACTATGCTTCTCACCCGGTAATCTTCCATCTTCCCTCTCAACCCCCCAAAAAAGGCTCAAGGCCTTATACAGAATAGATATGATAGTACCTGTCAAGTGCCACTACCAGCTCCGCCAGCCTCTTACTGCCTTCTTTCCAAAGAATCGACATTGGCAGAGTTTATTACATTCCGAACCCTCTCCGAGCAATAGGTCTTCCTATGTCCTGCCAATGCCTGTAAAATCCGGCGCCAAGGAGGCGAACTCGTGGAGAGGAGGCTAACGCTGGGTTTTTCACCTTGCCCCAATGATACCTTCATATTCTACGCCTTGGCCCAAAAGAGGGTCAGACCACTGGGACTGGCGCTGGATCTGGTGATCAGGGATGTGGAGGAGCTCAACTCCCTAGTCATGAGAAGAGCCTTGGACGTGAGCAAGATCTCCTTTCATACCCTGGGATACATCCTGGACTCCTATGTGCTCCTGGAAACAGGAGCCGCTCTGGGAAGGGGATGTGGACCCCTTTTAGTCACTAGATTTCAACAGATCACCATGGGGGAAGTAAAAAGGGTAGTGGTACCCGGCATCCACACCACAGCCACTCTCCTCCTCAAAATCCTCTATCCTCACGTAGAAGATCTGGTGGTTATGCGCTACGACCAAATCATGCCCGCCCTAGCTCGGGGAGAGGCAGAAGTAGGACTCATCATCCACGAAGGGAGATTCACCTATCCCTTCCACGGACTGAGGCGTTTAGCAGATCTGGGGGAAGAATGGGAGAAGGAAACGGGGCTGCCCATCCCCCTAGG
>QMPS01000001.1 GCA_003648675.1 Aquificota bacterium | reverse complement strand
GCTCCCTTCCGATACGCCTCCAGCGTCTATGAGGCCCTTAGCCCTTTTCAATGCAGCCACAGCGTCCTCTTTCCCAACTCCCTCCTCCTTCTTTGCTGGGCGTTTCGCTTTCTTGGGTTTCGCGCGTGCGCTTTTCACCTTCGCAATGATCTCTTTAACGATACCAGCGGCCTCCTTTACCTTCCCCTCTTTCAGTGCCTCCCGGGCGACATTGATCCTCTCTTCAAGTGACGACCTCTCACTCTCCTCTATCTTAAGCCCGTCAATCTTTCTCTTCAGGCCATCGATCTTCTCCTCAAGCTCCCATATCTTCTCCTCCTTACTGACCATACGTATCACCGAGCCTTTAGGACACTTATAATGGCGCCTCACTATTAAATCTGATGCGGTGAGGAGTAAAACTCAACATTTGTTTATAAACCTTTTTTATCCAATTCTTCTTTTCGGCAATTAGAAGGGGCCGAGGGCAGCTACCTGTCACCACTCCTCCGGGGAACGAGCTGGTGGAGATATCCAAGATACGTTCCGTCAAGAAGAAAGATCTCAGCCTTTTTTATATCCATAAGTCCTCTTCTGAAGAAGATGTTAAGAAGCTGGGGAGGGTGTTCGTTCACGATCTGACCACTGTGCCTCTCCGCCGGAGGCATAATCACAAGCTTCTTGCCGGAGAGTTCCCCCTTCAGGGGTGCCTTCATCCAGCACCTCTTTGTGGTGGATATCCCAAGAGAGTCCCGGAGGAGCACTCTGGGGTGGTCGTGCCCCACTACGATGAGATTTCCCAGGATGTCCGGAGGGGGCATTGCATGGCCGTGGAGGAGAGTCACACCCCCAACCAGAACCCCCTGCGCTTTAAGGTAAACTATATCTAGATTCAAAGTAACATCGGAGAGGCCCCCGTCGTGGTTCCCTGGGATAATGTAAACCCGATCAAACTCCTCTGTGAACCTCTCAAGGGCGTAGAGCACCTCCTTAAGCTCTCCCGGGGAGAATCCCGCTACCGTGTGCTTCACATCCCCCAACAGGTAGAGCGTCTCTGCACCGCACCTCTTTCCCGCTTTTATAGCATCCTCAACCTTCTTTTTTGTTGAAGATGGCAGGTGGACCCCCTCAAGGTGCAGAGCAGCCTCTATTCCTATATGAAGGTCCGCAACTACCAGTGCGCTGGCCTGAGGGAGAAAGAGGTAAGGAGTGCCCACCACAGGAGCGATCCTGCTCATCTTCGGAGAGGACATCTTCCGGCACCATCTTTGACTTATACCTCACCTCCCTCTCCCTTCCTGGGGCCCTTCACCCTCACCCCCCTCCTCCACCATCTCGTAGAGCGATCTGCCTTCTTCCTTCAACCTCTTGACCTCCTCTTCAAACCTCTCTATCTCCTCCTCCTCCTTTTTTCTATATTTTTTCAACACCAGCACGGCCACAACCAGTATCACCACCCCCACAACCCCCAGCAGGATGAAGGTGAGGGTGTTGTCCTTGAACACACTCTCTCCCCCCCCTTCAGACCCGCTCACCCTCTCCCTGGGTGTCACATTATAGACAACCGCACCCTCCCCAGCGGTGTCGAAGCTTCTGAAACTTCTTATCTGGCCGGTCTTTGTTGTGGTCTGGGAGCTTTCCTCAGAGGTGGCAAACACCGAGAAATTCCCCTCCCTCAACGGGACGGAGGCGGAGACCAAATCCTTAAGAGAAATGAAAAGGACAAGTCTGTCACCCTGAACAGTGAAATTGAAGGGGTTGTTGAGTATCCCAGAGAAGGTCCGATAAAGGAAGACTTGAGAGGAGCCGAAATAGGCGGGAGGTAGAAAGTCTTCAATTCTGGTTATATTCACTTTGACAGGTCGTTCTGCAAAATCTCTCGTGACTATGTAGATGGTGTACTTCACGCTCCCGTCTATTATCACCCCGCCTTTCACGTGAATGGTCACAAGAAGTCCGTCAAGCCTTCCCTCCGCTGTCACATTAAGCAAGTCCACCCCATCTCTGCCCTCCTGCCTGAGGTAGAGGAAGTCTGTGTTCTGCCTCTTTTCATATACCACGGCGTCACCGCTCAAGTCCTTCCAGAAACGGCGGTATCCGCTCAGAAAGCCCCCCTGGCTCGGTTTTGAGTGAACAGTGATGTCTAAGGTCACGTTGGTGCACATGCCATAGGGATCGCATACTGAAAGCAAAACGGTGTAGTTGCCTGGGCTTGAATAGGTATGGGTAACCCTGTCCTCCCCCCTGTAGATGTTACCATCTCCCATCTTCCAGACAATTTCGGCTATTGGGTCTCCATCCGGGTCCCCGTGAAGTATCGCAACGAAGTTCAGGGGACTGCCGGCGACCCTGTTATGTTCCGGTTCCACCACGTATATCTCCGGTGGATTGGGGGGTCTGTTGTAGCCTATCACCTCTATGCGGATGGTGGAGTTGTCGACACCTCCGGCAGAATCCTCCACCATTAGGTTTATCCAGCGCATCCCAAGGTCGTTCCAGGTGGGAGAGTACACAATTGTGCCGTTGGAAGGATTTACTAATAGGTTCTCCGGCGTCTGATTGAGTGAGAAGGTGAGATTACGCTCCTCGTCATCCACGTCTACAACTTCCGGCACTATAACAAGGGTTTCCTCAACGGTCACCCAGAAGGCCACGTAGCCCCTCCCCGGATGGGCCCCTATACCGTTAAGCGTAAGTATGCGGGGGGGGTCGTTTACCGGGGCTACATTGACCTGGATAGTGTCCGTGGCTACCCCATCAAGGTCTGCAGCGTGGAAGGTGAGCGAGGTCATGCCCCACCAATTTTCCGCCGGGACTATATCCGCCGTACCCTCTGGATATATGGTGACGTTGAGATAGGGATTCTCATCCACACTAAAGCGGAGGGGGTCGCCCCCCCTTTCTATGAAATGCTGGGAGAGGTTAAGAGCGGAATGGAGAGGGGTATCCTCCTCCATAAGAAGAGGTGCCTCCCATGGATCTGCAGGGTTCACCTCCGGGGCGGTGAAGTATGACCATACGGTTATGTCAAGCTCTACCTTCCTGTCTACGTCCACGGCGGGGTAGGTGGGGTCCACTCTCAGGTACACCCTAACATAAATCGTTTCATCGGGTCCCTGAGGCAGCCCGTACTCAGGCGGATCCCCGATTCCCCCCTCATCCAGAAGCGCAAGACTTTCGTTCAGAAGCTCTATCTGTAGATTTTCAGCCTCCGTCTCCCCTTCCACCCTGATTTTGAATCCCTCCGCCAGACTATGCTCGTAATAGTCCAGAATGTTGGAGAGGGGATTCAGGATGATGGATATGTGGGTCGTCCCGAGTACCGGGGCGGCATCTTCGGGGCGGTTGTTCCCATCCCACCTCTCAGAGATGTCCACCTTCACCACCCCCACCTGGAGCCTGTAGGTAACCTCCCCGCCCCCGGGGGAGGTTTTAACAGATATGTAATAGTAGCCGGTGCGGGGTGCGACGAATTCGGCTCTTGACTGACCGGAGGAGGCCCTAACAACTACAAGGGGTCCTCCCCAACCCTCACTGACCTCCGCCACAACGGTGGCCCCGGAGAGCCTGTCCAGATATATTATCGCCTTCTCCGCCTCAGCTCCTCTTCCATCCTCGTCAGCGTTTAAGAATACCTTATAGAAGTCCAGAAGATCCCCTGCGGAGAGCGATCCCTCCACAAAGCTCCCGCCTGCATATATCTCCTCTGCCTCCTCCATGGTATCGTTGGGCTCTGTATCCCTCAATGAAGGGGGAAGGTCGTACCCAGCGGAGGAGAGCAATAACAGAGAGGATAGAGCTGTCAGGAACGCCATCAACGTGACCGACGCTATAACCAGTTTCATGCGAACACCCCTTGTGGACGTGTAGTAGCAATAAAGAAGAGGTCTAATAATACTTTTCATCCCTTGTTCCATTAGGCCATTAAATTATTAATACCCCTTTCAATTGTAGAACGAATTGATTTAGCTAAACGGATAAAGGAGGCAGCAGCGTGGAGAGCCTGGGAGATTGGCGAAGGGACAAATATGTGAACGAGGTCACAGAAGATGATTACGACAAGGAACTTGTTTTCATGGGATGGGTCCAGGACATCATGGTTCTGGGTAAAATATCTTTCATAATCCTGAGGGATAGAGGCGGAACCGTGCAGGTGGTCATGTCAAGGAATGAGATTGGGGCGAATAGATACAACTTCCTGAAGAAACTCCCCCGGGAGAGCGTCATTGCTGTGAAGGGAGTGGTGGTACCGAACCCACAGGTCCAGCAAGGGTTCGAAATCCAGTGCAAAGAGATCAGGGTGCTCAATCTGGCAAAGTCTCCACTCCCCATAAGCGTTGACGGACAGGTCAGGGCAAACATGGACACGCGCCTCGACTGGAGGTTTCTCGACCTGAGGAAGCCCGAGGTGCAAGCCATATTCAAGATTCGCTCCACAGTTCTCTCCGCGATGAGGGATATTTTACTTGAAGAGGGCTTCATAGAGATCCACACCCCCAAGATAGTGGCGACTGCCACAGAGGGAGGTACCGCCCTTTTCAAGATGAAGTACTTTGACAGGGTCGCCTACCTCAACCAAAGCCCACAGCTCTTCAAACAGTCCATGATGGCAACAGGGCTCGATAGGGTCTTTGAGATCGGCCCCGCCTTCAGGGCGGAGGAGCACGATACTTTAAGACACCTGAATGAGTACACCTCAATAGATATTGAGATGGCATTTTCAGACGAGAACGACGCCATGGAAGTGCTGGAGAGGCTTGTGGTGAGGGTGTACGGGAAGGTGCTTGCGGAGAACTACAGTGATCTTCAGACGCTTAATGTGGAGCACACAGTTCCGGAGCCTCCCTTCAAGAGGGTCAAGTACTCGGAGCTCATTGAAAGGCTTCAGAATGAGGGGCTTGAGGTTGAGGACGAAAGAAGCGGCCAGAAGAGACTAATAGAGTGGGGAGATGACATTCCGCTGGAAGGGATGAAGTTGATAGCAGAGAGATACAAGTCCCTCTACTTCATAACGCACTGGCCCACCTCTCTCAAGCCCTTTTACATAATGCCCTTGGAGGGGGATGAGGAGGTTTCCCACGCCTTTGACCTGAACTACGCCGAGAAGGAGCTCGCCTCCGGCGGTCAGAGAATCCACCTCCCCGACCTGCTCCGAAGGAGACTGGAAGAGAATGGCCTCACCCCGGAGAATTTCACCTTCTACCTCAACGCCTTTGAGTACGGGATGCCACCCCACGCAGGATGGGGACTGGGGGCCGAGAGGTTCCTGATGGTGCTCACCGGAGTAAAGAACGTTAGAGAGGCTGTTCTCTTTCCCCGAGACAAGAAGAGATTGGTACCGTAAGCGGCCCGCACTGACCCGCCCCTTCCAAAGCTTTGACCTCCTAGAGGGGGCGCGAGCTCTCATATGCGGCGGGGCCCTTATTTTTCAGCGAAGTCCAGTAGTGTCGGGCCAGCCCTACGCGCAGGTTTGTCAGCCTCCTTATCTTCCAGCCCGTCTACCTCCTTTTCAGCCCCCTCTGCCGCTCCTCCCTTTGCTTCATCTTCCCCCCTATTCCCCTCTTCCTGAGGGAGGTTCTCATCCTCCCCGAGGGAAGTGGACTCCTCGTTGGATGTTCCGCCCTTCTCGCGTGAGGAACCAGCCTTCCCCCACATACCAAGGCCACCATCCCGGGCCTCTATAGCCCTACCCCCTATGTGGTGAGGCCGGGCCCGGCTCTCCCTCAACTTTCTGGCCTCCTCCACGATTTCTCTCGCCTCTGAAAGCGGTATCTCCCCACCGGATATGAAAGAGACCTCCTCTGCAGTCAGGGAGGCCTGAGCAGCGACATAAACAGCAAAATCCCTACTTCTGCGGAAGAGAATCCTGTAGGGTCCAAGGCACGCCTCTGTAACATCGGAGATAGAGGAGTGGGTTATCCCCCCGATCTTTCTTCCCACAGATTTCATAAGACCCCTGTAATCCTTGGACGAGGACATCTTAAGTATCCAGGAAGGGAAGCGATAGGGGACAAACCCACCTGCTCCCCCCTTAAGGGCTGTGGAGACCCCTCCGCTCATAAAGTCCATAGCATAGGCCCACATCCTCCAGTGGCCTTTCCATCGGGCCCTTCCGAGCATCACATCCGCCATACTAGCCCAGTAATATCCCTCATAGAGCTCCCTCCTCCCTCTGCTCTCAACGGGGATGTTCTCAATGATCCAGGCGAGAAGCATATCGGGACTCTCATCCGATTCCGCCACCGCCTCCCGGGCCAGTTCAAGGGAATTGCTCCTGAAGATCTTAGCAAGCACCTGGAAGATATTCTTCTTTTTGTCCCTGTATCCCAGCGCCTCCAGCTCTTGCATGGTGAGCTCCCTGCGACCTAGGGCCACTGTCTCAAGGTCCACCACAGCAGCTCTGAGGTCCCCCTCTGCCCTCTCTGCTAGGGCGTCGAGCACCCCCTCCTCGTAAGCAATCCCTTCGCTCTGAAGAATCCTCCTTAAGGCCATCTTCACCGCTGCCTTGGTGATGTTATTGAACTTTATCTTCACACAGTAACCCTCGATGGCCTTTCCAACGGCCCCCCTCGTAAGACCGTAGAGGTCGTTGCATATGAGGACTACCGGGTGATGGCTGAGCTTTAGAAGCTCAAGTATGGCTCTTTTCCCTCCCCTGTCAGAGAGATCCTCTCCCCCCGCTCCCTTCGCCCCTCCCTCGTAGAGGTTGTCTACCTCGTCTAAGATTATTATCTTCCTTCTTCCCTCGGAGCTCCTCATGAACTCCCCCGTTTGGGAGAAGGTCTCGGTCATGGATCCCCTCGTGGCAACCCTCCGTATAGCCTCCATGTTCCTGGCGTCGGAGGCATTCAACTCTATAGGTACCCATTCGTACTCTTCCGCCAGCGCCAGCGCGGCGGAGGTCTTTCCCACCCCCGGGGGGCCATATAGAATAACCCCGGGCTTCTTGGGCCTGCCCCCTTTAAAACTCTCTGCCCATTTTCTAAGCTCCCTTAAAGCTTTCGGGTTTCCCACCACATCCTGAAGGCGGCGGGGCCTGTATTTCTCCATCCAAGGAAGACCTTCCATAGAAAGCACCGCTCTGAAGCGCTCTTCAGGCGCTTGTCGAGTAGGCAATAACCGGAAAGAAGATAAAAAAGTTATTTAATATGGCGCAGGATAACCCTGCATAAGGAGCCAAGGAGGCGAGCGCATAACCATAGAGGAGACCCTTCGGGAGACGCTTAAAAGGGCTAGGGAGGAGAGGTTGAAAAAACTGATACTCTCCTCGAACCATGTCCCAAGACATGTAGCTATAATTATGGATGGAAACCGGAGGTTTGCTCAGCAGCTCGGTCTTGACCCCGTAGAAGGGTATAAAAGAGGGAAGGAGAAACTCGAGGAAGTGCTCTCCTGGTGCCAAGAGCTGGGAATCAGGGTACTGACTGTCTACGCCTTCTCCATGGAAAACTTCCGCCGCCGCCCGGAGGAGGTCAAGGCCATCCTAGCTCTGATAAAAGAAGGACTTGAGGAACTGGCTGAAGAGGATAGGGTGTACAAATATAAGGTAAGGGTCCGCGTTTTGGGGCAGAGGAATCTTCTACCTCCTGATGTGAAGGAGGTGGCCGAGAGGATTGAGAAACTCACTGAGGGACATGACCAGTACTTTTTCAACATCGCAATCGCCTATGGTGGCAGGGAAGAGATTATAACAGCTATCAAGAGGATCTGCACGGATTGTATAGAGGGTAAAATAAGTCCAGAGGATATAGATGAAGAGACCGTGACACAATATCTCTACACCAAGGGCATGCCAGACCCAGACCTCATTCTGAGGACCTCCGGCGAGGAGAGAATATCCAACTTTCTCCTCTGGCAGCTCGCCTACTCGGAGCTTTACTTCGCTGACGTCTACTGGCCCGGGCTTACGAAACTGGATTTTTTGCGGGCTATAAGGTCATATCAGCTGAGACAGAGGCGTTTCGGTAAATGATTCCCCACCCAACGAAGATTTTCAATCTTTGGTAGTAACCAGTCTTCCGAATCCCCCTTTGGAGAGGGCCTCCATGATCTCTCTATCAGTGTATAGAACATCATTGCTTCTGAGATACAGGCTCCTCTCCCTTTTAGTGGCTATGTCGCCGATTTCCTTCTCAACAAACAATATCTCTTTTGTCCCGAAAAGCTCACCTCTTTTCGGACCCCTCTCAAAGGGCTCTGCTCCCCTGCGGTGGGGGTGTTTTTCAGCAGTAATACCCATATCCGCCCCCTTCAACCTCCCATCCTCCTCACGGGTCACTTCGACTGCTGTCATCCCACCTCCCTCATCCTTCTTCGCAGGCCTCTCCACCACCCCACCTTCACTACTGGTTTGAACAGCTTCCATTTCAGCTCTCGCACCTGCGGGTTCGCTCACCTCCTCGGCAGTTTCCAACTTCTCCTCAGCAGCGCTGTCCATGGCTCCTTCCTCTCCCTGGGCTTCCGGTCCCTTCGCTTGGGAGGGACGCGGTGGAGGGACCACAGGTTCCTCTATATATTCCTCAGCGGTTGTATCCACCGAGGGGGTAGTCCCCATACCCGACAAGTACCCTCCAAGGGTCTCCCTCCGGTGCCAATTAAGGGCTTCCCGGAGGCTCTCAAAAAGTTTTTTCTCGGTAGCTACCATGTTCTCCGTGTTCACCACCCCCCCCATAGCCGCACTGATGGCAAGGCGCACTATCTTCTTCTCTCTCCTTAGATATATCTGAGTTAATATTCTTTTAAAGTTCCTGTATTCCTCAAGGTATAAGGGTGCTCTGGAGCTCTCCTTTACGCTCTCCTGCGAGGCAATGTAGCGGTCCCACAGGTAATTGAGAAGTTTTTTCACATCCTGAAAGAAGGTCTCTTCAAGGGGGTAAAGGGAGGGCCTTCCCTTCTCTGCTTCGTAGACCTCAGCTATCTTCCTGGTAATCTCCTTGTAAACATCGTCATCTGCCACCTTTCCGGCACCCCCTAAGGTGGTAGAAAACACCAAGCAGTATTATATTTTTTTATGCACCTCCTCCTCTCTCTCCAAAACCGCCATACCGGTGCCGAGTAAAAATGCGGCGGCGTAGAAGGGCAGGGGCACCTCCTCTCCCTCTTCAAAACTCACCTTCACGTCTTTCAGCGCTACGGTGCCCCTTCTGACAGCCCTCACCACAACCTCCGGGGACTCGGGAAGAACTACAGCATCGGAGAGTGGATCAAAGGGCTCAAGCTCTTCCAAAGTGAGGGGTTTCGCCAGAAGTGTGCTCTTACCGTGCAGGGACCCCGGAACCCTGATTATTCTTTTTGTGTCCGTGGTGACCGGCTCGTCGGTTTCTCCCCCCAAGTGAACCGCAGAATATTCCCTCACAACGTGCAGAAGGCCCTTCCTGTACTGGTCAGGAAGGGTGTCAAGCACACCCTCCTCAAGCATCTTTCGTCTTCTCATAGAGGCCCCGGGGGTGAGGAAGAGCATCTCATAAAGCCTCTCCGCTCTCCTTCTCCCCCAACCAATCCCAGCGCTTTTAGCTAATTCATAAATTTCTTCCACAGCGTCCTCCTCATCGGACTCTCCAAGCTCTTTCATAAAATCCTCTGCAGCCCTCCTCAGTTTCCCCGACCACCCCCAACTATCTTTGGAGGGTAGATAGTAGACCTCCACGTCCTTCTCGTAACCCCGTCTACCCACCCTTCTTCTCTTTCTGTGAAGAAGAGCCTCAGGGTCTATTCCTTTCCCTGTTATATAATCCACAATCTCCCTTCTCTGATGCGAGTCGAGAGTGAAAAGAGCAGGATCGATTACGTGCAGATGGTATCCTCTCCCTCCAGAAAAGTTAATCTTGAGGTACTTTTCATCTATACCAAAATCTGGGATCATGAATTCATCTATCAGTCTTACAAAAAATCTCTTCACCTCTTTAAGTTGCTCTGGGTATGGCAGGTTTTCAGCCCCGGGTATGTGGTCTGAATCTAGATCAAATATAAGTTCAGCGCCAAGCCACCCTTTTATTTTCTCTTCCATGGGCTGCTGGTCAGGCCGCCGGTAAAATGCCGATGAATAATAAACATGCCTCGGAACTTTCTGTAAATACAATGTTTTATAGTCGTCAAGGTTCCTCACGGAGAGGTGCCTTATCATCATGTTAGAATTAAAGGGGAAGTATGCGTACTCCCTTAAGGTAAAGCGGAGTGGTGGTGGGGGAAGGGATTTAGAATAGAACCTCTGAAATGCCCTCTTCAAAAACATCTCTCGGGGGCTCATATCTGCCATAGTAATCATACCCCCACATCCACAGTCTTAATTAAAAATTTACCCTTAAGGTATCCGAAAGTTCCGATATCAAAACACCATCTTCCAGATAAATTATGATTAAGTCTCAGATAAGAAAAAGATTGTTTTCAATAAATTAATAAGTAGATAATATGGGTTGGTGCCCCCCATAACATGTCTAAAAAGCATGCAAAATGCCTATTTCTTAAGAACATTTTATATAGAAGAAATGCATAATAAAAAACGGTGATATAATGGCTGAAGTGCATAAACTAAGGCTTAAGATGGGTGATATTGAAATAGAGCTTGAAGGAGACAAAAATTTTGTGAGGGAGAGCTTCGGGGATATGAAACACATTCTCTCTGCTACAGGTCTCAAAATTCCTGAAATGCCTAAAATGGAGGCCCCAGCAGTAGTGAAGGAGATTGCAGTAGAGAAGGTGGCAGAGGAAGCTAAACCCAAAAGACGGAGAGGCAGGCCAAGGAAGACAGAGGTCGTGAAGGCCGCCGAGGCTGCGGTAGAGGAGAAGAAGCCTGCTAAAAGAAGAGGGAGAAAAAAGAAAGCCGAAGCTGAAGCTGAGAAGAAGGTTGATATCACCTCAGTCAAGTCTCTCCCCGAGCTCTTCAAACTCAAAAGTCCGGCAAAAGAGGGAGACAAAATACTTCTCATGGCTTACTGGATCAACAAGGTTTTGAAAAAGAGGGAGTTCAGGGCCTCAGACATCAAGGAACTCTACAAAGAACTCAAAATGGATCCTCCAAAGAACATCAGCTATTACTTAAGAAAGCTCAGCTCCGATAAGATGGGGCTCCTTATGCCGGGAAAGAAAAAGGGAAGATATAAGATCTCAAATCTCGGAATAATATATCTCTCCTGATCAGTCATTACCCTCTCCGACCTCCCGGAAGGAGTAATAACATCGGTTGGGGCTTGTTATAAGGTCCCTCTCCTTTAATTTTTTCAATATTTTGCTCACCTCGTTCTTACTAGCGCCCAGAAATTCAGCTATCTGCGAGGCAGTCATAGGTCCTCCCGTTGCCTTAAGTACCTTTAGAACATCTTCTTCCGATACCACGCTATCACCAATCTTTGTAATATCTAGCGGCGTTTATTAATATTTACCCTAACTTAGCTCCCCTCCCCCGGCCTTATGTATCTTATTTCTTCAAGCTCAACACCATCTTCGTGCTCTTCTGGCTTTGGTGGCGGAGTATGGTGGGTCTCAAACCCACCCGGAGCCACAACCGGAGGCTTGATCGGCGTTTTCACCGGAGGTCTAACGGTAGTTGTCACAATTCCCCTTCCGTGCGTCGCAGAAGGTTTAGGGGTGCCCGCGGCGCTTCCCTGTCTCGCTCCACTTGCAGATTCACCTTTTTTCTTGAAGGGAGGTATCTCTCTCCTCCCCTCTTCCGCTGTTTTCTCCTCTCCTCTCTTAAGCATAAATATTACTCCAGCCGCCGCTACAACGATCAGAGCCGCTAGAATTATAATGATGTAAAGGTAGTTCTTTCCCCCTCTAGACTCCGACGGAGGCCCTTCAGTCTCCCCTGGAGTTTCACTCTCGCCGCTTATCCCTCCAGCGGGCTTTTTCACCACACGAATGGTGATACTTCTGTTTCGCTGATATTCTCCGTCGTCCACGGTAAAGGTTATTTTGTGGATTCCCACTGGTAGCGTTACATTTGTAAGGGTAGACCCCCTTCCTATCTCGCCTGTTATATTGGAGTACCAGGTAAATATAAGAACCTGTCCGTGTATAGTGTCTGGATCCTTCGCTTCCCCAACAAATTCGATTGGGCTGCCCTCGCTGAATTCAGCCCCGTCGGAAGGTTTCCTTATGTAGATACTCTCCGGGGGATTGTTAACGTTCAATATTATAAGTTTCACTTGTCTGGATACCGAGCCCCCGGATTCGTCGGTGGCGACCACTTCAATGGTGTATTCTCCTACCATGTTGTTGTCTGGAAGCAGTCTGAAACCGTTCTTCAGCAGATAAAAGTTTACACGATTTACGAGCCCTTCCACGACGCTTGTGATGTTTGTGGTAACAGTAACCTCCTCCTGATCAGCCTCGTCGGAGGCGTTGAAATGGACCTCCAGCCATTCCCCTTCTCTCCCCCTAATCAGGGGGGGTACCTCAAGCGATGGGAGGTCGTTCACAGCTTCCACTCTGACAAGGATCGATATCTGGGTTTCGAGCTCCCCATCGGATGCCCCGAGGATGAAACTCTCCTCCCCGTAATAATTTTCTCGGGGGCTTAAGTAGAGGATGTCATCCTCTATGGTCAGGAAGATATCCTTATTTCCACTGTAGAAGTACTGAAGAGTTTGGTCGTCTGGGTCATAAAACACCTCTTTTAAATCTATGCTTTTTCCCACATCCTCCTGGAGATCTATCTCTAGATATCCTACATCGCTCTGGGGTGGGAGATTGATCACGTGGAATTCCACAAATTCGGGTTCTGAATAGTTCTCTCCATCATAAGCCTCTGCCTTCACCTGCCAGCTCTGCCCTTTATTGAGTTCCTGACGAGGCACCACCACCACTTCGTCCTCTTTTATCGTCTTTTCATCAAAATAGTGTCCGTTTCTGTAAAGCGTAATACGATATGTGAGATCATTAGATGGCGTTTCCACGTCTACAGAGGGCCTCTTAATACTTATGTGAACATCGGTTAGTATAGTGACTGGGTCCTCTTCAATCTCTACTTCGGGTTTTGTGGGGCGATTGTTCAAAACCCTAAGCTGCTGGTTTAACTCTGCCCAGGTACTCTCCGCACCTCTCGTGTCAGATACCTTGACCCTAATCTGATATGCGCCTGTAGTGATATTAAGAGGGGGGGTCAGCGTGAGCTCCCAGAAGGGGGCCTCATATTCCATCCTGGTCACCGGAGCAGGCTGCCAGGAATCCTCATCCACCCTTTTCATCTGACAGATGACCGCCAGTCCTTCCGGGGGGTCTTCATAATCCGTTCCGTGAACATTTATAATTACTGAGGACCCTCGATAAACCTCAGTGGTGTTGACGGAGAGTAGTCTTATTTGAGGCGGATTGTTTCTGACCAGCGCGAGGCCGTGTATCTCCGGAAGAAGGGATTGGTCTGAGGTCACATAAATAACGATCTTTATTCTTTTATAAGATGTAGAAAGGTCACCCAGTTGCCTTCCTCCCCAGGAGACTCTCTCCCATCCTCCACCTTCTGTCAAAATATTACATTCAGACCTTGAAAATCCCGGGATCGGAGGGTATGGATGAATCCCATCCCTTACCTCAATTTTCAAGTAATTTGAGCTGCTTAAATTTCTCACGTTGAGCATTAAGTAATCCGGATATCTATCCTCTATCTGTATAATTTCCGTCTCTATCTTCGCGAACAGCGCACCAATCTTCAGCTTGAATCTTCCGTCGCTGTAGTCCATCTCTTCATAGTAGGAAATCCCGGTGAGGTCTGTGAAATTGTCCCAGTAAGGATATGCAGCTGTGAAATTAAGTGCCACCCATCGGATGAAAGGTCTCTTTTCCCAGATCGGGCATTTGATTTTGAACTCAAAATAGACTTTCATCGGTGGGGTCCTTTCAGCCCAACTCATGCCAGATAAGGAGATAATTGCCGTATAATGAAGTCCTCCAGCCCATCCGGAGGCTGAGAAGTTAATGGTTGTCCAGTTCATAAGAAGCCCATTGTCCTCTCCATTAAACACCCTTAACAGAACCTCTCCCTCTCCGTGATAGGAGGCATTCACAAATATAGCGTCGTAACGAAGTAGGGGGAGAGAGACTCTAGCTGTGGTGTTGAAAGTGCCTTCCACGGCGGGGACGAATATTGAAACCTGTTTTAGCGAATAGGGATTGCTTCCTGTGAGATAATCTATCACGTATCCGCAGGTGGCTATGCATGGATCGAAGGCAGATCCGGATACGACCTTTACCTGCTTGTATTCCGGGGTCCAGCTGTTTCCGTTGTCAGTAGAGTAAACCATATATATGTTCGATGAACTGTGCTCATAAACCACTACGAGTCTTCCCTCAGAATCTCTTCCAATGCTTTGATCATAAGCAATATAACCCTGTGAAGGAGAGCCCCTGTTGGCCACAATCACCTGAGCTGGTCCCCAACTACCTCCGAGGTTTGTACTCTTGGTGAAATATATGTCGTCCTGGGAGCTCAAAGATGCAGTAAGGTATATATTGTATCCTCCATCGCTGACAATTGAGAGTTGGCGGAAGTTTCTTGTAGCCGATATGGCCGTTCTGGAATAAACCGTGGTTGTCCCATAATTTCTCAGGGTGAAAGTATGAACATATCCGTCTGAAACACCCCATTGGAAATATCTTGCATAGGCTACAACCAAGTAATCTCTGCTCCCAACAGCCGTTGAGGTTATGGCACAGTAGAGGGCTTTTCTCGTTCCCGTGAGGTTTATCGGACTGCTCTCCCAAGAGGAGGAGGTTTTAGCTCTCCGCCAGAGTTGTAACCTGTGGTTAGACGTTGTATGAACCAGGTAGATGTATGATCTATCACTGGTTACATCATAATATACGTAAGGGTAGTCATTGGAATAATAGACGTTCACCTGAAGCGGTGTTGCTCGGGTGATGTTCACGGTGTCCGTTATGTTTACCCACTTTTCATAATATTTTCTCCCGTAATATGACCTATAGAAGACATGTATCCTTCCCTCTTCCACAAGAACCCCCGGGAACGCGAGATAATCTGTTGAAGAGCTAGCTACAAGAATTGGGCTGGAGAAGGTGCTGCCGTTATCGACAGAGTATCTGAGGTATACACTTCTACCCGTTGAGTCCCGCCACACCTGGAATATGTGACCTTCATAATATGCCACAGTTCTGTACCCCCCAGAGAAGTAATGAGTATAGTAATTGACAGAGCTTGCAATAGCTCTAGGGGGAGTGATGTACTTGGACAAGGTGGTTCCGACATTAGTCGTTTCCACTCTGAAGAGTTCAGTGGTGTTGGAGGGGGAGGTGAGACTCCACTCGACCAAGCTATTCACCTCATAGGAGGTCTCCTCAAAGGACCCCTGACCGACACTTTCATTCAAAGTATACAGATAGGGGAATGGGAGAAGAGAGATCAAAACTGCGACAAGAGTGCAGAGGGATTTTGGTGTCATGTGAATACCACCGGGGCTTTTTTCATTACTGTTTAGCAACACAGCACTTTAACCTTTTTGGTGTGGCCTCCTCACATACCAATGCCAGAGATTAAGGGGATAGTATTTTATTCAGAGTGGTTTTACCCCGCTCCATGGACAGGGAAAATGAAAAAGTCAACATGATGATGGGGGCGGGGGGAAGGGCCATGCAGGATCTGCTGAAGAAGCTCACAGTGAACTTCTCCAGAAGGGGTGTAGCCGACATAGGGCTCAAGGAACTGGATGACTCAGCAGTTATCGGTCAATGGGCCCTCACCATAGATGGGCATACAGTCACACCCTATATCTTCCCCGGGGGGGATATAGGAAGACTCTCTGTTGCAGGGACCGTGAACGATCTAGCTGCCATAGGCTCTGAGGGGATTGCTATTGCCCTTGGGATAATCATAGAAGAGGGCTTTCCGGTTGAAGACCTAATAAAGATCTCAAAGAGCGTGGGTGAGGCTGCCGAAGAGGCTGGGGTTGAGGTAGTAACCGGAGACACAAAGGTTGTGGAGAGGAGAGAAGGTGGTATATATTTGACCACCGCAGGGATAGGCAGAATGCACCCCTATCTGATGGAAAACTGGGAGATTGCCGGGAGGAGAGGAGGCACCCCCTGGCTCCTTGACAGCAAGGTCCGCCCTGGGGATGCTATAATTATAAGCGGTACCATCGGTGACCACGGGATTGCTGTGCTCTCAAAAAGAGAGGGATACGGTTTCGAGACAGAGATCGTCTCCGATGTGATGCCCGTCAACCATATCCTGAAGAGTGCTTTAAGAGCGGGGGGGGTAGTATCGGCAAAAGATCCGACGAGAGGGGGCGTTTCAAATGCTTTGAATGAGTGGGCTGAGAAGAGCGGTTTTGGTATAAAGATATACGAGGAGAGATTGCCAATGAATGAGGGGGTCAAAGCCGCCTGTGAGATGTTGGGCATTGAACCACTTGAGATAGGCAACGAAGGGAAGCTCATCTTGGCCGTTGTGAGGGAAAAGGCAGAGGAGGTTCTTGAGAGTATAAAGAAGGTTAAAGGGGGAGAGAGGGCGGAGATTATAGGGGAGGTAACCCAAGATTTCAAGGGTGTTGTTATGGAAACGCTCTCAGGAGGGCTGAGGATCGTGGACCCCCCCCTAGGGGACCCTGTACCCAGAATATGTTAGAGGCTGTGATATCGATGGTGAAGACGGCAGAAAACCCAATGATTGAAGAAATTATAAAAACAATAGATCAGGCTTTCGAAGGTGATATAAGGGCCATGGAGGAGCTCAAGGAGATAACGGCTTTCGTCAAGGAAGTACTTCCCATCCTTGAGACCATTGAAAAGCTTGATGGGCCCGAGGAAATAAAAAATGCTCTTCAGAAAATGGCGGATGACTATGAGAGACTGCTCCTTGAGGTTTTCCGGGCAGTGGGATGAGCGTCCTATTTTCTGCCTCTTGAGGATAATCTCACTGGCGCATTTCGGCGATTTTTGTGAGATTTACAGGCCAAAATATGCCTGGACACGCCCTTTTTTCAGAAAGTTATATATATTTTGAATAAAATACCCCTACTGGGGTACAGGGGCCTGATATCCCACCCTAGGAGGTAAGATTTTGGCAATGCAGAAAATATCTGTGGAACAGGCTAAGAAGATTGCTGAGGAGAAGGGGCTTAAACCCGGCCGTGTGAAGGGAACGGATGGCGTTCAGTTCACAAAAGGAAACAATGAACGCCTTGAGGTGATTTCCTGGGAGGAATTTGAGAACATACTCAAGAAAAGGGGCCTTGCCGTCTACGAGAGCAAGGGCTGGATGAAGATAATGAAGGCGTAAGACGGCTCTTCGTAGCGTGCGAAGGGCCCCAGCGCCCTCTCTCCATTTTTTTGTTTTTTAGTGTTATTTTTCTGTGTTCCCTACTCTTTTTTGGTATTTCTAAAAGTGCAATAGAGATCTAAACCAGCTCAAGACCCCGTCACCAGGTATATTGCCAGCACAATGCCCATAACTGCCTCGGCGATGTAGAGGCCCGTTGCCAACATATAGGT